>JADCDC010000249.1 GCA_020252385.1 Aestuariivirga sp. | reverse complement strand
TTCCACGCCCAGAACGGACCCTTGTCGTCATAGTGCGAGATGGTGTGGATCTCGACGGCCGGGGTGTTGAGGCCGATCGACGGCGGCAGCTTGATGAGCGGCGTCTCGGGGCCCAGTGTTGCGGTCAGGTCGACCACCTCGACGCGGCCCTCGAGCAGGGCCGCCGCCAGCTGGGTGACGGCGGTGTTGGGTGTTGCCATGGCGTGTCCTCCGGTGTTGCCTGCCGGAAACTATTTGGTTTCCATGAGAACGCAAGCTTCAAGATGGGCTGAAATGCTGGGGTTTTCGCAGCCGCAGCAGGAGAATCCATGCGAATTCAAGCGAAACCGGGCTCCGCGCCCGGCGAGCTTGCGGCCCAGCAGATAGCCCGAACCGGCACCCGTGCCCGCACCCGGCCAGGTGGCCGCACCGCACATGAAGAGCCGGCCGAGCGGCATGGCATAGCGCGAGTAGCCGGCCACCGGGCGGAACAGGAAGTTCTGGTCCAGCTGGTGGCTCCCTGAGAGATTGTCGCCGCCGACGAGGCAGGGGTTTTCCGCCTCGAGATCGTCGGGGGAGGCCACGGCCTTCGCCAGGATGGAAGCGCGCAGTCCCGGCGCATGGGCTTCGATCAGGTCGATGACGCGCTCGGCATAGGCGTCCTTGATGTCGCTCCAGGAGGTGCCGGGGATCAGCCCCGCGGCATCGCCCGTCACATGCTTCGGCAGCACCCGCACCTGGACCCACAGGATGTGTTTCCCATCGGGTGCCCGCGAGGGATCGATCGCTGTCGGCTGGCCCACGACGAGAACGGGCGCTTCCGGCAAGAGCCCGTCGATCGCCTGGGCATAGGCGCGGCTCATGTAGCCGAGGCTCGGCGCCACATGCACATAGGCGAATTGTTGCAGCTCCTCGCCCGCCGTCCAGCGCGGCAGCGCGTCGAGTGCAAGATGCAGCATCATGGTGCCAGGCCCGGGGCGGAAGGCCTTGAACTTCGCGTCGAGTGCCGGCTTGCCCGAACCCTGCTTCAAAAGCCTGCCGAACAGCAGCTGCGGCGTGACATTGGCGATCACCGCGCGGCTGGCCGTGATGCTTCTGCCGTCGGCGAGGCGGATGCCGGTGGCGCGGCCGGCCTCTGTCATGACCTCGGCCACCGGAGTGTTGAGGTGGATCTCACCGCCCAGTTCACCAAGATAGGAGGTCATCGCCTTGATCATGGTGTCGGCACCACCCTTGCCGATCACCATGCCGAAGGCCTGGTTCGCCATCGCCTCGAGATAGGGAAAGAGCGCTCCCCCCGCGACGTCCGGCGGGAAGTCGAGATGCATGCCCCAGGCCGCCACGGTGGCCTTGACGCGCGGATCGGTGAAGTGGGAGTCGGCCCAGCTGCGCACCGGCATGGTGAGGAAGCGCAGCATGTCGAGCGTCCATGCCGTGCCGTTCTGCCGCCATGCCTTCCACGCCACCTTTGCAGTGGCCAGCGAGGGCATCTCGTTGCCGAGCAGGCCGAAGATGTGCGGCGCATCCCGCCCGAAGCCCTCCAGCATCCGGCTCCAGGCCGCGGCATCGGCGGGGCTCAGCGCGTTGAGCCGTGCGAGTGTGGTGTCGAGGTCCTTCGAGACGCCGAACCATGTGCCGTCCGGAAACACCGAGGCGAAGCAGTGTTCGGCTGGCGCGAAGGCGAGGCCATGGCGGCCAAGCGCCTCGCCATGTTCCTTGAGGAAGGGCGAACCGGCGAACAGGCTCAGGTTCATCGCCGCCACGTCATGGCGGAAGCCCGGCAGCGTCAGCGCGCGCGTCTTGACCGCGCCACCCGCCTCGTCCTTCGCCTCGAACACCGCGACCTTCCAGCCGTGCCTCGCAAGCTGGATCGCCGCGGCAAGCCCGTTGTGCCCTGTGCCGATGATGACTGCGTCGAAGGCCGTCTCCGCCATTCCCGTCCCGCTCCCCGTTTCCTGCTCAGTCGATCAGCCGCTGGAGAAGCCCGTTGGTGGCGGTCAGCCGCTCCGCCAGAAGGGCGACGATCGCATAGTGCAGCGCATTGGCGAGCTGCGGATCGCGCGTTTCCATTTCGCGCAGCTTCTCGGCACTCAGCACCCAGGCCTTGGTCGGATGGTCGGCCACCGCCGAGGCGATGCGCGGCTGCTTCAGATACATGCCGATCTCGCCGATCATCGTGCCGACCGTCATGGAGCGAAGCCGCATCGAGCGGCCATCGGGAAGGCCGAGGCTGATCGTCACCCGGCCCTGCTCGATGAAGAGGATCTCGTCCGGCGGTCCGCCCTGCTTCACCAGATACTCGCCCGCCTTGTAGTTGCGCGGCTCCAGATAGGCCATGAAGGCGGAGAGTGACGTGCCCTCCGGCAGCACCTTGCTGATGCGGTCCCAGATCGAGGTCTCGGCCGGGGGCAGCGAGGAGGCGTTGTCGGCCAGCACGTCCTCCTCGCAGTATTCGAGTGCCGAATCGAGATCCGCGAAGCTGCGGATGCTCGATGACTGCGGGTCGAGCCCCGCCTGCCTGAACTGCGCTGCGATCGCACTGTTCATGCGGGTCAGGATCAGGCGGCAGCCGTTCTTTTCGCAATAGGTGCGGATCTTGGAGAAGGCGAGCATGGCGGAGGAATCGATCGCCGACACGTCACGGAAATCGAGGATCAGGAAGCGCGGCCGGCGATCCCCCGCTTCCGAGATCAGCTGCTGGATCTTCGTCAGCACCGAGAAGGCGGTGCCGAAGAAGATGAAGCCCTCGAGCTTGATCACGCGGATGCAGTGTCCCTGTTCCAGCAGCACTTCGAGTGCCGAGGGGCTGCGGTCGACGTTGCTGCGGTATTCGGCCCCCGTGAGTTCCTGGCGCACCACGCGCACCCGGCTGTAGCTGAGGACGAAGATGGCGGTCGCCACCGCAACACCCACGGCAACGCCCGCGAGGATGCCGACGCTGCCGATGACGGCGACGATCACGGCGATGATCACGTAGTCCTGCGCGGGCAGCCGGCGCCAGCTGTCGTAGAGCCATTCGATCAGCAGGCCGGCACCCATCGACAGCAGCAGGCCACCGAGCACCGCGCGCGGCATGTAGGCGAGGAGCGATGTGCCAACCAGCAAGGCGATCAGGCAGATGGCGGCGGCCGTCAGGCCGATGACGCGGCTGTTGGCGCCCATGCGGAAGCCGAGGAGCGAGGCCGACAGCGCGTGGTAGCCCACCGTACCGCCCAGGAGCCCCGACGCCATGTTGGCGATGCCGGTGCCGCGCAGCTCGTGGTTGATGTCGAAATCGCCCCGTGTCGCGATCTCGAGGCCGCTGGCGTTGAGAAGCAACGCCACGACGCTCACCAGAACGATTGCGGCAAAGGTCGGGGCCTGGCTCGCGAGGTACTTCCATTCCGCCAGCGGCAGCTGCGTCCAGGGCGGCAGGGAAAGCCCGGTGTTGTCCGGGAAGGGGCCGAGCAGCAGCCCCGCCGCCTGCGCCTCGGCGATGTGCACGCCCATGGCCAGGAGGCCGAGGTGATAGAGGAGCACCGCGCCGAGCAGGAGGCCCGGCACCAGCAGGGGATGGCTGTAGCGCCTGAGAAGCACGACGAGGAGCAGGCCGAAGGCCAGTCCCGGCACCCACAGCGCAAGCCGCATCGGGTCCGCCAGCATGGGCAGGGACAGCTGCGAGAGGCTCACCCCCGTCAGCACGGGACCGGCGCCCAGCAGGATGAGCAGGCCCGAGCCTGCGAGGAAGCCGCCGATCACCGGATAGGGGATGAATCGCATGAGGCCGCCCAGCCGGAAGGCACCCAGGCCATAGAAGATGGCGCCCGCCGCGAAGGCCGCCACATTCATGGCGACCAGCACAACGAGGATGATGGTTTCGGGCGGAGCAGTGCCGCGCATCGACGCCGCCATGGCGGTGGCCATGACGCCGAGGATGACGGCCGGGCCGTCCTGCACCTGTGCAACGGCACCGGGATAGGTGCTGAGCAGGGCCACCAAGGCGCCCAGCACCGCGCCGCCTACCAGGATGACCTGAAGGGCAGGGGCGATGCCGCCCTGCAGCGTACTCGGCATCACCAGCATGACCATGGTCGCCGAACCCAGGATGGTGCGGATGCCGGCCACGAGGCCGGCCGAAACCGCAGTCACCAGCTGCTGGGGATTGAGGCTCAATGTCGTGGTCGTCATGCGCGGGGGTCTGGCCGTTCCTGGTCCGCAACCAGTGTTAGTGCATGGCGGGCGTCCGCGCCAGCGCGGCGGAGGACAGTTCAGCCTCAGGCTGCAGGAGATGCCCTATCCGGCGATGAGCGGGAAGGTGACGCCGATCGCCCAGGCGAAGGCCAAGGCGGAGGCAAGCCCGGCGATCAGAGGGTTGCCGGTCGCGCGGTAGACCCAGCGGCTGAGGAGGCCATAGACGATGAAGAACAGCGCGATCACCGGCACGATGATGATGAGGAAGAACAGCCGCTCGAGATCGAGCGCCACGGCGATGGCAAGCGAGGCGAGGAAGGCGAGCTTCGAGGCGGCATAGGCGCCGCGCGCGGCCCGTTCGCCGCGCGTCAGCCACTCGTCGCTCAGGAAGTAGAGGAGGGTGCCGCCCAGGAGCACGCCCACCAGCAGCGGCCTGGTGCCCACGGGCAAGAAGGAGGTGACGAAACTGTCCAGCGGCCAGACGAGCGCCACGAGGCCATAGGCGATGACGCAAAGGACCGCCACGAGGAACGCCCCAAGGGAGACATGGCCCGCCTTGGCACCCGCGCCGCGGCGGCGCTGCCACAGCAGAAAGCCGAGGACGATCGCGCCATAGGCAAGGAAATGCAGGGCGAGATAGTCGGCGACCAGCACCGGCAGGAAATGTGTGGGCATGACGCGCAGGATCAGCGGGGTCGCCAGCATGGGGATGAGAAGGCCAGGCCAGACCCGCCCCCAGGAGAGCCCCGCCCCGGCGGGAGGCGTCGAGACGCGGGGGAGCAGCGCTGACAGCGGCCAGGCCAGAGCCACGATGCCGGCGAAGAGCGCGAGGATCCAGGGGCCGCGCCCGTCGGTCTCCGGCGCGCCCTGCCGGGCGATGCCGAAGCTCTGATCGAGCCAGGTCACCGCCTCGCGCATGCTTGCCTCGCTGAACAGCACGCTCGCATGCTCGACATGGGGGCTGAAGGCGGCGCGCCGCGCGGTGCCGGCGGCGAAGTCGCCATAGGTGACGAAGGGTTCGGCCTTGCGGGGGGCGATGGCGAGGCTCACCGCGCGCAGCGCCTCCTCCTTCAGCATGCCCTCCCACGCGCCCACGATGACGAGGAGGTTCCTGGGCGCCTGCGCCGTCACCGCGGGCGAGAACATCGATACTGCGACGGTTGCCTCCACGGACGGATCGTGCTCGGCGAAACGCACCACGATGTCGGAGGCCATCGAATGGCCCAACACCGCGAGGCGCCCGTCGCCAAGCTTGCGCGCCTCCGCCGCCACGGCCGCGAGGTCTCCGAGGAGCCGCTGTGTCGCCCCCTCGATCAGCTCGAGATCGCCGTTCATGGCGCGGGTGGACCGCCCGTGGCCGGCAAAGTCGAAGGTGACGGCGGCATAGCCGTTGCGTGCGAGCGACAGCGCGAAGGACTGCATCAGCTGCTGCGAGCCGGCAAAGCCATGCGCGATGACGACGACAGGGGCCGGGCCGCCGGCCTCCGGCCGGTACAGTGTTGCCGGAACGCCGTCGACCGCCAGCGGTGTCACGGCGATGCCGCGCGTGGCGCCCGTGATCTGCCACAGCGACAGCGCGATGAGCACCGCCGCCAGGAGCCCGGTCGCTGCCCGGAGCGCCGTCAACGCTGGTCCATGGCGGGCGTCAGGGCCGCTCGCCCGCCCGCGTCCCAAGGCCGGAGAGGGAGGTGTCGCCCTCGACCCATGCCCAGGCTTCCCGCTCCTCGGCAAGCGCGAAGGTCCTCTCCTCGACCGGGGTCAGGGGAGAGAACAGATTGATCATCATGCTTGCCCATGCCGGTGCTCCGACGACCGCGTATCTGCGCACATGCGAGTTGGCGCGTGCCTGCGCGGCAAGTGCCTCGGGATCGAACACGGCGCCGGGCGCGATCCCCTCCCAATCCTTCATGAGAATCAGGATATCGACCTTGTCGTGCCGCGTGAAGGCCGCTTCCAGCGTGCGCGCCATCTGCGTGATGTCGTCCCTTTCGATGCGCCCCCTGACCTCGAAGGCAAAGAGATCGCTGCGGGTGGCCGGAATCCTGGTGATGGCGCGCTCGGTCAATTCTCCCTCCTTTGATCGGGTGAACGGGACGGCCTACAATCCACAATGCCCCGGACAGGTTCCGAAGGTGGCGGCCACCTCCCAGGGCAGCGCCTGCTGCGAGTTGAAGACCATCGTCGAAAAGCCCAAAGAACCATTCCCAGCTCGTGGGCAAGATGACGCTTCCCAAGGCGGAGTGAAAGCCAACGGGGGCCGGTGCACCCGCTTCGATTCCCGTGCTATGCTGCCGCCATGGGTTGGCGCGACATCAACATGAACCGGCGCAAGCCGCCGCTGCGGCTGGCGGCGATCCCCATGGAGGAGGGGCAGGGCCTTGCGGAGGCCGTGCTGCGCAAGGCCAGTGTGGATGCCTTCGCGGCCCTTGAGGCGCAGGGCATCGAGGCGGGGCTCGAGCAGCATGACTGGCTCCGGCATTTCGCCGCGGGCTACGTCATGGGCTTTGCCCGCCACCAGGCGCTCAGGCACGGGATCGACGCCGACGCGGAGGCTGCAAGGGAGGCGCTGCGCGAGGCGCTCCGCCGGCGGGTGCCGCAGGTTCTGGTGGAGCCATTGCGCGGAATTCGCTTCGTGCCGCGTGCCGATGCCGGTGTTGCGCCGCGCGCCGCGCTCCGGGCGGAGCCACCACTTGCCGATGCCGGCTACCTCGTGGGCCACCTCGAATCGCTCTGCGCCTCGCGAAGGCTGCTGACGGCCGCCGCCCGGCTCAGCGTCCCCGCCGCCACCGTCGACCGCTACCTCACCGACTGCGACACGGCGGCGGACCGGCTGCAGACGCACCAGCCGACCGCCAGCCTGCGCTTCGACGCGCGCGAACGCGACGTGCTGCGCCGGGCCTTCGGCAGTTGAGCGGTCACTTGGGCGGGACCACGCCCTTCTTGAGGATGAAGCAGCCATAGAAGCGGGTCTCGCCGGTGACGATCACCGCATAGGATTTCTTCGCCGCCTCGTAGAAGGCGAAGCGCTCGATCGAGCCCATGGGCCATGACCTGCCCTCCCGCTGGTCGATCACCGCCTGCACCTCCGCCTGGACGGGCGGCACCTCGGCGGGCTTGCCCATGATCTCCATGCGGGAGGCGGGCTTGTCGACGAAGCTGTCGAGCGGGAAGACGGAGAGGATGGCGTCGATGGCCTCCGCCGCCGTGAGGTTGTCCATGCGCAGGAGCTGGCCCGTCGCCGTCTGGCGCGCCACCGAATCGGCCGGGAAGTTGGTGTCGCAGATGACGAGGTCATCGCCATGCCCCATTGCGCGGAGGCAGCGGATCACGTCCGCGTTGAGCCGGTTGTCGAAGTTGCGCAGCATTGGGTCCTCCCGGAATTTTTGGGTGAGGCTAGAGACGCCGGAGCAGGAGTCAAGCAGGCGTCAATAGCCCTCGGGCTTGCCCGGCACCTTGACCAGCGCCTCGCCCTCGAGCACCAGCGTGTCGCCCACCTTGCAGCGACAGGCGAGCTTCACGCGGCGGCCCTTCTCGACCAGTTCGACGACCTCGACGCTGGCCTCCACCATGTCGCCGATGCGCACCGGGGCCTTGAAGTTCAGGGTCTGCGACATGTAGACCGCACCGGGGCCCGGAAGCCTCGTGCCGATCACCGCGGAGATCAGGCTCGCGGTATAGAGGCCATGCGCGATCCGGCCGCCAAAGGGAGTGCGCGCGGCGAAATGCTCCGAGAGGTGGATGGGGTTCCGGTCGCCCGAGATCTCGGCGAAGCCCACGACGTCGGAGGACTTCACCTCCTTCACATAGGTCTCGGTCATGCCGAGGGCCAGGTCTTCGAAGTAAAGCGTCTGGCTGGGGGCGAGCATGGGGCCTCCGGTGGTTAGCGCCGGCCCGTATGTATGCCGTAAAGATTGGCGAGGTGCACCAGCGCCAAAAGCATGATGAAGCCGATGATGATGATCGCCGGTGTGGTGGGGATCAGGCGGGGTTCCAGCCGCTTGCGGGGCTGGCGTTCCAGGCGGACGAGATAGGCCATCGCCGCACCGCCGCCGAGAAGGATTGCAACGGTGATCCAGAAATTGAGAGATGTCAGCATGGGAAAGGCCGGGATTGCAGGGTGGATTGGTTGACAGGTACCGGTCACCCCGCTAAGGAACCGCCCAACGTTCAACAGGCGGTCCAGGGTGCGGCGCACCTTCTGCCTGAAAAATCAGGTGAAGTCCATGAAAGTCCGTAATTCCTTGAAGTCGCTGCTGAAGCGCCACCGCGACAACCGCATGGTGCGCCGCAAGGGCCGCGTCTACATCATCAACAAGACCAATCCGCGCTTCAAGGCGCGCCAGGGCTGAGTTTTTCGCCGTCCTGACGGGATTGTGAACGCCGTGGGCGGTGAGGCCGCGCACGGCGCTCTTTTTGTTGCCACGAAACCGGGTGTAGGATGACGTCCATGCGCATTCTTCCCATCCTCGCCGCCCTGCTGTGCCTGAGCCTCCCGGCCATCGCCGACGAGGACCATGAGTTCCTGCCGGACGACCTCCCGGACCTGGCCGGGGAGGCCGCCCCGCCGCTGCCCGAGCCTGAGGCCAAGCCGGTTGAGCCCGCAAAGCGCGAGTTGAAGCCCGCCGAAGCGCGCGCCGAGCAGCTCGACATCCTTTTCGCCCATCTTCGCAAGCCCGGCGTGTCGAGCGAGACCGTGGAGCGCAAGATCTGGTCGCTGTGGCAGGCCTCCGATTCGCCCACCGCCGAGATCCTGCTGCGCCAGGCCAGCCGCGCCATCGAGGACCGCGCGCCGGCGGAAGCGCTGTCGATCCTCGACCGGCTGGTGGGCGCCTATCCGGAGTACGCCGAGGCCTGGAACAAGCGCGCCACGCTCTATTTCATGATGAAGCGCTATGACCAGGCGCTGAAGGACATCGACAAGGTCATCGAACTCGAACCCCGCCACTTCGGCGCGCTGGCGGGCCGGGGCATGATCCTCGAACGCCAGAAGAAGTATTCCGCCGCCCGCGCCGCCTATGAGGAGGCAATCGCCGTCAACCCGACGCTCGAACAGGTGAAAGACGCGCTGAAGGAACTGGACCGCTTCGAGCAGGGAATCTAGGCGCGACGACCGTCCTCGCCCGCTTCAGCGGGAGAGGAAGGGGCCCTCAAAGAAGTTGGGGTAGGTGAGGGGAAGTCAATGCTCCGCCGCTCATCCCTCTGACTTCCCCTCAGCTCCCCGCGAGGCCGCCCTTTCCGACATAGGCAATGCGCAGCATGTTGGTGGCGCCCGGCGTGCCGAGCGGCAGGCCGGCGGTGATGATGATGCGCTGGCCCGCGTCCGCGAAGCCTTCGTCAAAGGCGATGCGGGTGGCCCTTGTCACCATGTCGTCGAGGTCGTGGGCATCATCCGTCAGCACGCAGTGCAGGCCCCAGACGAGGGCGAGGCGGCGGGCGGTGTTGGGAATGGGGGTGAGCGCGATCACCGGCGTGTCTGGCCGCTCGCGGGACATGCGCAAGCCCGTCGAGCCCGACCCGGTGAAGCAGACGATGGCGGAGAGCTTCAGGGTCTCGGAGATCGAGCGCGCCGCACTCGAGATCGCGTCGGCACTCGTCGGCTGCGGGTCGGTGCGCTGCGCGGTGATGATGCCGCGGTAGAGCTGGTCGCGCTCCACCGCCTGGGCGATGCGGTCCATGGTGGCGACCGCCTTGTCGGGCCAGGCGCCGGTGGCGCTCTCGGCCGAGAGCATGATGGCGTCCGCCCCTTCATAGACGGCGGTGGCGACGTCGGAGACCTCGGCGCGCGTCGGCACCGGCTCGACGATCATCGATTCCAGCATCTGTGTGGCGACGATCACCGGCTTGCCGACGCGGCGGGCGGCGCGCGTGATCTGCTTTTGCCGGCCCGGCACCGTCTCGAGCGGCAGTTCGACGCCAAGGTCGCCGCGCGCCACCATCAGGCCGTCGGCGATCTCCAGGATCTCGTCCAGCACGGTCAATGCCGCGGGCTTCTCGATCTTGGCCATGACGCCGGCGCGGCCGGCCACGAGCTTCCGCGCCTCGGCCACGTCGTCAGCGCGCTGCACGAAGGACAGCGCGATCCAGTCCACCCCCACCGAGGCCGCGGCCTCGAGGTCGGCGCGGTCCTTGTCGGTGAGTGCTGGAATGGGGATCACCGTGTCGGGCAGGTTCACGCCCTTGCGGTCCGACAGGGTGCCGCCGAAGATCACGCGGGTGGTCAGCCGCGTGGGCTCGGCCTTGATGATCTCGACGCGCAGTCGACCGTCGTTGAGCAGCAGGTTGTCGCCCACCTGTGCCGAGGCGAAGATCTCGGGATGGGGCAGGTGCACGCGGCCCGCATTGCCCGGTGTCTTGTCGGTGTCGAAGACGAAGACATCGCCGGGCGCAATCCTGGCCTCCTTGTTCTCGAAGGTGCCGATGCGGATCTTGGGGCCCTGCAGGTCGGCGAGGATGCCGATCGGGCGCTTGAGCTTCGCCTCCATGCCGCGGATGTCGCGGTGCAGCTGCCTCAGCAGGTCATGCTGGGTGTGGCTCATGTTGATGCGGAACACATCGACCCCGGCGAGGAAGAGTTTTTCCAGCATCTCGGGGGATGACGACGCGGGTCCCAGCGTCGCCACGATCTTCACGTTACGATTTCGGCGCATTATTGTCCTTGCGTGGTCTTCTCGCCGGAAAGCGAAACGGTCCAGTCCGTTTCTTCCTTGGTGTCGACCTCGAAGAAGCCGGTCTTCCGGTAGCCGCGCGCCTCGCAATCCTCGATGCCGCGGATGGTGAAAACCTTATCCCTGGTGCACATCATGGAGTTGCCGCCCCATGAGCCGCCCTTGTCGTAGTCGATGGCATAGACGTAGTAGTAGCGTGCGATCAGCGGGCCCTTGAGAAAGGTGACGCATTTCTGCGGATCGACGGTCCACCAGCCCTCGGTGACCCAGCCCTGCTTGTCCTTGTAGCCCAGCGCGACGCCGACACGGCTTTCGGTCTTATTGCAAAGCTTGAGATCCGCATACGCGGGAAGCGCCATCACTCCCATCATCGTGAGCACGCCTGCCGCGAGCGCAATGTTGCGAAGCATTCTGCCGCCTCCGGATAAGTTCCGCGAATCGATCACTACAATTCCTGCCTGTCCACGCTCAGTCAACCCAGGGGCCCCGAAGGCTCACCTGTCTGACGGGGTGACTGAGGAATTAGCGTCATCTATATGCTCAGTCCATGACAAAGATGTCCATGTTCGAACCTTACGAAATTGTGGCGGGACAAGGGCATACGCGGCTCGTGCTGCTGTGCGACCATGCTTCGAACCGTCTGCCCGCTGAGTATGGCAACCTGGGCCTCGAGGCCTCCGAATTCGCGCGCCACATCGCCTATGACATCGGTGCTGCAGCACTCACCAAGGGGCTGGCGCAGCGCCTTGGCGCCACCGCCGTGCTCTCCTGCTTCTCCAGGCTGCTGATCGATCCCAACCGCGGCCTGGACGATCCCACCCTCATCATGCGGATCTCCGACGGGGCTGTGGTCCCGGGCAACCGCGACTTGGACGGGGCCGAGCGGGCCCGCCGCATCGCAAGCTTCCACCAGCCCTACCACCAGGCGATCGCCGCCGCGGTGTCCAAGGTCAGGGCCGCGGGCCATTTGCCCTTGCTGGTCTCGATCCACTCCTTCACGCCCGTCTGGCGCGGCTGGCCGAGGCCCTGGCACGTCGGCATCCTGTGGGACCGGGACGAGGCGGTGGCGCGCGCCATGATCCGCGGCTTTCTCGCGCAGGGCGACCTGGTGGTCGGCGACAACGAACCCTACCACGGGGCGCTGGAGGGCGACACGCTCAACACCCATGGCACGAGGCCCGGCCTGCCGCATGCCCTGATTGAGGTCCGGCAGGACCTCATTGCCGCCAAATCAGGTGTGGATGAATGGGTGGAACGGGTGGCGAAGGTGATCGAACCCATTATGTATGAGCAGAGGGCCTGACATGGACATCGACGACAAGACGAGGACGGAACTCGAGGCGGCGGCCTTCCGCCGCCTGCTCGAACATCTGCGCGGCCGCGCCGACGTGCAGAACATCGATCTCATGAATCTCGCCGGCTTCTGCCGCAACTGCCTGTCCAACTGGTTCGAGGAGGCGGCCAAGGCCCGGGGCCTGCCCGTTTCGCGCGATGACGCGCGCACCATGGTCTACGGCATGCCCTATGAGGAGTGGAAGGCGAAGCACCAGCCCGCCGCCACGGCCGAGCAGGCCGCCAAGTTCGCCCAGTCGCACAAGCACTGAAACCGGAAGCAGCCCATGCCCGCATCCAAGACCAGCTTCGCCCACGGCCAGCTCAAGTCCATCGTCGAGCGCATCGAGCGCCTCGAGGAGGAGAAGAAGACGATCGCCGCCGACATCAAGGAGGTCTATGCCGAGGCCAAGGCCAACGGCTTCGACACCAAGATCCTGCGCAAGGTGATCTCGCTGCGCAAGAAGGAGGCCTCGGAGCGCGAGGAAGAGCAGTCGATGCTCGACGTCTACATGGCAGCCCTCGGCATGATCCCCGGCGAGGAGGACGAGGCGGCCTGACCGCCCCCGGTTCTCCACGATCACCTATCCCGGAACGAGAAGGGCCGCCTCATGGGCGGCCCTTCTTCATGTCGGCTAATTGTTCCGCATCAATTCTGGTTCGAGACCGTCTTGCGCAGCGTGGGTGTGTCGAGGAGGCTTCCCTTGCCCTCGCGGTTGACGATCAGCATGTCGCCCTTGCCGGAGGTCTCCGTCACCTGCGTCATCTCGGCGGAGGCAAGGCGCGGCGCCTCGTCGGGTGTTGCCGCATCGGCATCGCGAACGCCGGGCAGAAGGTCGGTCAGGGGAGACTGGGTGAACTGCTGGGCAGCACCATCGCGGCGCACGGCCTTGCTGGGATCGAAGATCACCTGCTGCGGCCACCAGAAGATGTCGCCGCCGGCGGACGCGGTGGTGAGCGGGCGGATCACGGGGACGTCCTCGGCCTCGCCGTTGCGCAGGGCCTCGGCAAGGCTCGTCTTGCCCTCGCTGTTGGTCTGCTGCTGGTCCATCATGGTTTCGGCGGCCGGCACCACGCCCATGGCGCTGCTCTCCAGCGGGGCAGGCTTGAAGCTGCCGGACATGTCAGGCGGCGGCGCGGAGGCGGGCTCGATC
>JADCDC010000248.1 GCA_020252385.1 Aestuariivirga sp. | reverse complement strand
GGTGCTCGCCAACAAGATCGACATCCTGAGCGAAACCGAGGTGCTGGATTTCCAGGAGCAGGACGGCATCCTCACCGTCACCCTGGAAGACAAGAAGAACACGCTGGGCTCGGGCAAGCTCACCCTCGTCTTCGACAAGACCCGCAATGCGCTGCAGCAGTGGGTGGTGATCGACGGCAAGGACCGCCGCACCACCGTGACCCTCGAGAACGTGGTGGCCGGCGTCGAGGCGGATCCGAAACTCTTCACGGTCAAGATCGACCGCAAGACCAAGGACAACCGCTGAAGCCTGCTTGCCAGGCTTGAGGCGGAGGGGCTAATCCTCGCCCCATGAGCCTGTCGGTCGTTACCTGGAACATCAATTCGGTCCGCCTCAGAATCGGGCTGGTCACCAAGCTTCTCGAACACTGGCAGCCTGATGTGCTGTGCCTGCAGGAGACCAAGTGCCCGCAGGGCCAGTTCCCGGCAGCGCCCTTGCGTGCGCTGGGCTATGAGCACATCGCGGAATTCGGGCAGAAGGGCTATCACGGCGTTGCCATCCTGTCGCGCCGGCCCTTCCTGGCGCAGTCGGTGAAGCCCTTCTGCGGCAAGGACGACTGCCGCCACATCTCGGTGACGCTCGCCGCGAAGCAGAAGCCCGTCACCATCCACAATCTCTATGTCCCGGCGGGCGGCGATGAGCCGGACCCCACGATCAACGAGAAGTTCGCCCACAAGCTCCAGTTCATCAGGGAACTCGACGAGTGGTTCGGAAAGGATTGCGTGCCCAAGGGCCACGAGGGCATCGTGGTCGGCGATCTCAACATCGCGCCGCTCGAGCATGATGTCTGGTCGCACAAGGATCTGCTCAAGGTCGTCAGCCACACGCCCATTGAAACGCAGGGCCTGCTGAAGATCCAGAAGACGGGCAAGTGGGTGGACCTGATGCGCCAGCACGTGCCGCCGGACAGGAAGCTCTACACCTGGTGGAGCTACCGCGCGCGCGACTGGGAGCAGAGCGACCGCGGCCGCCGTCTGGACCATATCTGGTCAACGCCGGGGCTGGCGCCCAAGTGCCAGGCGATCGAGGTGCTGAAGGAGGCGCGCGGCTGGGAACAGCCTTCCGACCACGTGCCGGTCATCGCCCGCTTCGCGTCATAGGCTCCGGAAGGACCGCGCCTTCTCGAACAGCGTGCGGGCCTGTCCGAGGTCCTCCACCGACTGCTCCAGCTTGCGGGTGAGGGAGCGGAGGACGGCGGTGCCGAATTCGGGGAACTCCTGGGCCACGCGCAGGAACAGGTCGCGGTCGATGCGGGCCGTCGCCACGTCCTCCGTGGCGCGCGCGGTGATCGAATAGGGGCTGCCGCCGATCATCGCCACCTCGCCCAGCAATGCGCCGGGGCCCGCCTCGCCGAGTGAGCCGGCCTCCTTCGTCGAGATATCCACCCGGCCGCTCAGGATGAGGTATGCCGCGGTACCGGGCGTGCCCTGGGACACCAGCATTTCGCCCGGCTCGAATCCCTTGCGGACCGCGGAAAAGGCTAGGAGCTGGAGATGCGCAGGCTCGCATTCCGAGAAGATCGGAATGCTGCGGATCGTCTCGACATCGGCCCGAACGCTCATTCAACCCGGCCCTGAAGCCCGTCGGCAGGTCGCCCCATGAAGCCCCCAAAATCACCCGCAAGACCCTTATCACGGGTGGCGAGGCAACTCAAAGCTCAGGCAATGAGGCTCACGGAACGAGCTTGTAGCCTCCCCCCTCGGTCACGAGGATCTCGGCATGGGAGGGGTCCCGCTCGATCTTCTGGCGCAGCCGGTAGACATGCGTCTCGAGCGTGTGGGTGGTCACACCCGCGTTGTAGCCCCAGACGTCCTGCAGCAGCACGTCGCGGCTCACGATCTGCTCGCCCGAGCGCAGCAGGAACTTGATGATCGCGGTCTCCTTCTCGGTGAGGCGGACCTTGCGGTTGTCCTGCCTGACCAGCATCTTGGCGGAGGGCTTGAAGGTGTAGGGACCAACCTTGAACACCGCGTCCTCGCTGTGCTCGTGCTGGCGGAGATGCGCCCTGATGCGGGCAAGCAGCACGGCGAAGCGGAAGGGCTTCGTCACATAGTCGTTGGCGCCGGAATCGAGGCCCAGGATCGTGTCGGATTCCGAGGACTGCGCAGTCAGCATGATGACGGGTCCGCGGTAGCCGTTCCGCCGCATCAGCTTGCAGGCCTCGCGCCCGTCCATGTCGGGGAGGTTCACGTCAAGGATCACCAGGTCTGCATGATCGGCCTTCACCGCCTTGACGCCCAGGGTCGCGGTCGCGGCCTCGCTCACCTCGAACTCGTCATGGAGCGAGAACTGTTCCTTCAGCGCCTCGCGCAACAGCTCGTCGTCATCGATGATGATGATCTTCTTCGTGCTGCTCATCGCCTACCTTTCCTGGCCGAAGTCCTTGAAAACGCTTGGTCCGCTACCCCCGGAATGTTAGGGTGTTGACTGCCCTTTTCAAGTTCAATCCGCAACACACGCCTGCGTGACCAAACGCCCCAACATCCGCCCCAAGGCCCTCCGCATCCTGAGCTTGAGCGACCGCGCAACGACCGGGCTCCTGGCACTGGGCGAGCTTCGCTTTGCCTGCTCGCTCGGGCGGAGCGGCAAATCCTTCCTGAAGCGCGAAGGCGACGGGGCAAGCCCCAGGGGCGCCTTCGTGCTGCGCCGCCTGTTCTACCGCCAGGACCGGATGCCGCCGCCGCGCTCCGGCCTGAAGGCCAGCGCCTTGCGTGAAAGCGACGGCTGGTGCGAGACCGTGGGAGACCGCAACTACAACCGGCTGGTGAGAATCCCCTATGCCACCGCGCATGAGACGATGCGGCGGGCCGATCATCTCTACGACATCGTGATCGAGACCTCCCACAACGAGCGGCCGCGCATCCAGGGTCACGGCAGCGCGGTGTTCTTCCATCTCCGCCGGCCAGACGGCGGCCCCACGGCCGGCTGCATCGCCGTCTCCCTCCGGGACATGCGCATCATCCTGCAGCGCGTCGGGCGGAAGACCCGGATCGTGATCTAGAGCGCGTTCCGACCAGGTGGAATCACCTGGTCGAAAAGAACTCGCTCCAGATGAAATGCTTGAGCATGATCTAGTCGCGCTTGCCGAAGATCGCCGAGCCCACCCGCACATGGGTGGCGCCCGCCGCGATGGCCGCCGCATAGTCGCCGCTCATGCCCATGCTGAGCTTGGGAAGGCCGTTCCGCCGAGCGATCTCGCGCAGCAGGTCGAAATGCGGCCGCGGGTCCTCATCGGCGGGCGGAATGCACATCAGGCCCGAAATCCCGAGGCCGAACACGTCACGGCAGCGCGCGAGGAAGGCATCCGCCTCGCCGGGGTCGATCCCGGCCTTCTGCGGCTCGCGGCCGGTGTTCACCTGCACGAAGAGGGTCAAGGGCTTCGCCTGCCGCTTCATTTCGGCGGCGATCGCCTGGGCGATCTTCGGGCGGTCGACGGTGTGGATGGCGTCGAACAGCTGCACCGCCTCGGCCGCCTTGTTGGATTGCAGCGGCCCGATCAGGTGCAGCGCAAGGTCCGGCCAGCGCATCCGGAGGGCCGGCCACTTACCCTTCGCCTCCTGCACGCGATTTTCGCCGAACAGCCGCTGCCCCGCCTCGATCACGGGGATGATGTCGGGTGCCGCGAACGTCTTGCTGACGGCGATGAGGTTCACCTCGCCCGCCGGCCGGCCGGCTGCCTGGGTTGCCCGCAGCACCCCGTCCAGCACCGTCTTCAGGCCCTCGTGCACCATTCGCCAAACTCCTGTGGGCACGCAGCTTTAGGCCAAGCTTGCAGGCCATTTCAAGGACTGGTACCAGCACCCTCCAGACCGCCATCCGTTTCGACAGGACCCGAGAGCCTTGAGCACCGAACGTTACAACCCGCGCGAAGCCGAGCCGCGCTGGCAGAAGCACTGGACCGAGAACAAGAGCTTCGAGGCCCGCGAAGACCTCTCGCGCCCCAAGTACTACGTGCTCGAGATGTTCCCCTACCCCTCGGGCCGCATCCACATGGGCCATGTCCGCAACTACACCATGGGCGACGTCATCGCCCGCTTCCGCCGGGCGCTGGGCTACAACGTGCTTCATCCCATGGGCTGGGACGCCTTCGGCATGCCGGCCGAGAACGCCGCCATCGACCGCGGCGTCCACCCCAAGTCCTGGACCTATGACAACATCGCCACAATGAAGCGCCAGCTCCAGTCCATGGGACTGGCGCTCGACTGGAGCCGCGAGATCGCCACCTGCGATCCCTCCTACTACCGCCACGAACAGGCGATGTTCATCGACTTCATGAAAGCGGGCCTCGTCGAGCGCAAGGTCTCGATGGTGAACTGGGACCCGGTCGATCACACCGTGCTCGCCAACGAGCAGGTGATCGACGGGCGCGGCTGGCGCTCAGGCGCCCTCGTCGAGAAGCGCGAGCTGGCGCAGTGGTTCCTGAAGATCACCGCCTATTCGGAAGAGCTGCTCCAGGCGCTCGACGGGCTCGGCAAGTGGCCGGAGAAAGTCCGGCTGATGCAGAAGAACTGGATCGGCCGCTCGGAGGGCATGCGCTTCTCCTTCGCGCTGGAGGATGAGAACGGCAAGGCGCTGGACGAACGCCTCACCGTCTACACGACCCGCCATGACACGATCTTCGGCGCCAGCTTCTGCGCCATCTCGGCCGATCATGAGCTGGCGAGGCGGCTGTCCGAGAAGGACCCCGGCCTTGCTGCCTTCCGCCGCGAAGTGGCCGCCCTCGGCACCTCCGAGGAGACGATCGAGCGTGCGGAGAAGAAGGGCCATGCGCTGGGCCTCTATGCCCGCCATCCCTTCCGCCCCGGCGTCCGGCTTCCGGTCTATGCCGCCAACTTCGTGCTGATGGGCTATGGCGAAGGCGCAATCTTCGGCTGCCCCGCGCATGACCAGCGCGACCTCGACTTCGCGCGGAAATATGGTTTGCCCGTCCTCCCCGTCGTCGCGCCGAGGGGCACCGACCCCGCGAGCTTCGCCGTCGGCGACGAGGCCTTCCTCGAAAAGGAAGGCGACAACACCGTGCTCATCAACTCGGATTTCCTCGATGGCATGAGTGTGCCGGAGGCGAAGCAAGACATCGCCTCGCGCATGGAGAAGATGGGCATCGGCGAGCGCAAGGTGAATTTCCGGCTGCGCGACTGGGGCGTCTCCCGCCAGCGCTATTGGGGCTGCCCGATCCCGGTGATCCACTGCACTGCCTGCGGCATCGTTCCGGTGCCGAAGGAGCAGCTCCCCGTGACGCTGCCGGAGGATGTCACCTTCGACAAGCCGGGCAACCCGCTCGAGCACCATCCCACGTGGAAGCATGTCAACTGCCCGGCCTGCGGCAAGCCTGCGCGGCGCGAGACGGATACGTTCGACACCTTCATCGATTCCTCCTGGTACTACGCGCGCTTCTGCTCGCCCCATGCGGACGAGCCGGTGGACGGGAAGGCCGCGGCCTACTGGATGGGCGTCGACCAGTACATCGGCGGCGTCGAGCACGCGATCCTGCATCTCCTCTATTCGCGCTTCTATGCCCGCGCCATGACGGCGACGGGCCATCTCGCCATCAAGGAGCCCTTCGAGAGCCTGTTCACCCAGGGCATGGTCATCCACGAGACGTTCCGTACGCTGGGCGGCGAGTGGGTGTTCCCGGCCGATGCGGTGAACCAGGACGGCAAGTGGGTGCATGCGACGACGGGCGAGCCCCTCGAGGTGGGCGGCGTCGAGAAGATGTCGAAGTCGAAGAAGAACGTTGTCGATCCCGACGACATCATCGCCCGCTATGGTGCGGACACGGCACGCTGGTTCATGCTCTCCGACACGCCGCCCGAGCGCGACATCGAATGGACGGAGGCGGGTGCTGAAGGTGCCTGGCGCTTCACCCAGCGCATCTGGCGCCTCGTCAACGACGCCGCCGGCTATGCCGAAGGCCGCGATGCCGATGCCTCCCTCTACCTCCGCCGCGCCGCCCACAAGGCGCTGGCCGCGGTGACGGATGATCTCTCCGCGCTGCGCTTCAACCGCGCCATCGCCAGGATCTACGAACTCGCCAACGCGCTGGGCGCTGCACTTGCCGGTGGCAAGGCCGACGCCTCCTCGGTGCGCGAGGCCGCGGAATTCCTGGTCCTCGCCTCGGCGCCCATGATGCCGCATCTGGCGGAGGAAAGCTGGCAGGCGCTGGGCCGGCCGGGCCACGTGGTCGACACGCCCTGGCCCAAGCCCGATCCCGCCCTGCTGGCGGATGATCAGGTCACCATCGCGGTGCAGGTCAACGGCAAGCGCCGGGACGAGATCACGGTGCCCAAGGATATCGATGCCAAGGCGGTCGAAGCCCTTGTGCTGAAACTCGAATCCGTCTCGCGGGCGCTCGAGGGGCGGGCGGTGAAGAAAGTGATTGTGGTGCCCGGCCGTATCGCCAATATTGTCGGCTGATGCGACAGGCTGCCGCCAGTCTTCTTCTTGCCGTCACGCTGGTCCTCGCCGGCTGCGGCTATCGTCCGCTCTACAGCTCCTCGTCGGAGACTGCCGGGGTCGCCGCGACGCTGTCCTCGGTCACCATTCCGGAGGCGGAAGACCGGGTCGGACAGCTGATCCGCAATGACCTCATCTCATCCATGAAGGCTAACAAGGGCGAGGACAAATACACGCTCTTGCTGAAGCCCGAGGTGAAGAAGAAGGGCATCATCGACAAGCCAAATCCCGACGTCACCCGCGATGCGGTGACGCTCGCGGTGAGCTATGAGCTGGTGGACCGCGCCAGCGGCACCATCGTAACCGAGGGGC
>JADCDC010000247.1 GCA_020252385.1 Aestuariivirga sp. | reverse complement strand
GAACAGGCCGCGCACCGGCTGGGCGCGGATCGCCATGACGCTTTCCTGGATCTCGCGGGTGAGGCGCTCGAGCTCCTCGAGGCTGGCCGTCACCTCGCGGTCGCGCACATGGCGCGAGTGCAGCACGCGCTGTGTCAGCATGGCCTGGTTGATGACGAGTTCGCCCACCAGGTTGATCAGCCGGTCGACGCGGTCGAGATCGACGCGGATCGTCGGCTGCACGGCGGCCTTCGCGGGCGCGCGGGGCGCCTCCTGCCCCTCCCGCTCCGACAGCACCTTTTCCGCCGCGGCCGCCTGCACTGCCGCAATGCCCGGCGCCTCCTCGCGCACCTTCCTGATGATGGCGGCGATGTCGAGCTCGCCCGCTTCGGGCGACGGCTCCTCCTCCGGCGAGGGCTCGGCCGTGATCGCCAGGTCGCAATCGCCCTCGACGAAGTCGAACACCTCCTTCACCGCCGGAAGCTCGCTCTCCGTCTCGAGCGTGAGCTCCCAGGAGAGATAGCTGTCCTCGGGGTCGAGGGTGTCGAGGAAGGGCAGGCTGCCGAGGTCGCAGCGGCAGTCGAGGCTGCCCAGGCGGGAAAGCTCGCGGAACAATGCCAGGGGATCATTCGCCTTGGCATACATCTCGCGCAGCGGCCGGAAGCGGATGACGAAGCGGTTGCGCGGCGGCAGCGGCAGGTCGACAGCCCCAAAGGAGGTGACGACGGGGCTGAAGTCGAGGTCCGCCAGATCATCCGCCTCCTCGGCCGCCGCACCGCCGATCAGCGCGTCGAATTCCTCCGCGATCGCGGCCGTCTGCGCGGCGTCGAAGGGCGTGCCGTCGCGGCTGGCGCTCACCAGGTCGGCCAGCGCGTCGGCAGCCCTCAGGAACAGCTTCATCGCCTCGGCGTCGGGCACGAGGCTTCCGCCGCGCACCCGGTCGAGCGCCGTCTCGAAGACATGCGCGAAGCCGACGAGATCGTCGAGCCTGAAGGCCCCCGCGCCGCCCTTGATCGAATGCACCGCGCGGAACACCGCGTTCACCGTTTCGGCATCGCTGTCGCCCTGCTGCATGCTGATCAGGCCGTGCTCCAGGTCCGCGAGCTGTTCCTCGCACTCCTGGAAGAAGGTGAGCCTGATCTCGGCCATCGCGTCCATTGGGCTTCACGCTCCCGTTCAGTGGGCGACGCGGCGCACGGCGGCGACGAGCTTTGCGGGGTCGAAGGGCTTGACGATCCAGCCCGTGGCGCCGGCGCGCCGGGCGCGCTTCTTCTTTTCTTCATCGCTCTCGGTGGTCAGCACCAGGATCGGCACGCCGCGGTGCGTCTGGTCCTGGCGCACCGCCTCGATGAAGCCGAAGCCGTCCATGCGCGGCATGTTGATGTCGGTGATCACCACCTGCGGCGCTTCCTGGCGCAGCACGTCGAGGCCGTGGAGCCCGTCCTCGGCTTGCACCACGCGGAACCCGGCCTCGACCAGCGCCAGGCGCAGCATGTCGCGCATGGTGCGCGAATCGTCGACCGTCAGAATGGTGACCGTCATGAGGGAGATCCTTCGACCTGGAGGAAGTCTGGCGGAAAGCCGAGCAGTCGTGCGGCCTCGCGCAGGCAGGGCGAGGCGGAGGCGACGTGGAAGTCATGCCCGTCGGACTTCCAGGTGATCCAGGCGCAGAGCAGGGCCTGGAGTGCCACGGTGGAGACCCGCGCCACGGCACCCCCTTCCAGCACCACGGCGGTGTTGCGCGCCTTGCGCAGGTCCTTCAGCAGATCCTCGATCCCCGAGAGGTCGAGTACTGGCGCGAGCCTGAGGACGGTGATGCCGGATGGGTCTGTCATTCGGACCAGACCCTAGGAAGGCAAGTTTGTGCCAGGCTGGAGGTGCGGCAAGGGCTCTGGCATAGTGGCGTCTGTGGAGGCAGGCATGGCAGAATCGATCACCCTCGTGGCGCGCACCGGCAAGGCGCTGAGACTGGCGCAGGGCCAGGAGATCCGCGTCGTCAACACCCATGGCCGGCAGGTGGTCGACACCTGGGCCTTCGCCGCCGGCGACATGGCGGAGTTCATGTCGATGGAGCACTCACGCGTTCACATGGGCCGCGTCAATCCGGTTCAGGGCTCGGTCCTGCTCAGCAACCGCCGCCGCGCCATGCTGACGATTGCCGAGGACACATCAGGCGGCGTTCATGACACGCTGCTCGCCGCCTGCGATGTGCACCGCTACCGCATGCTGGGAGCCACGGGCTATCACCGCAACTGCACCGACAATCTGGCGGAAGCGCTGGCCGAACTCAGCCTCGTGCCGCCCGAGACGCCCTCGCCCCTCAACCTGTTCCAGAATTCCGCCATCCATCCCGGCGGCGAACTTGAGATCGTGCCGCCCATCGCGCCTCCGGGGAGCCACGTGACGCTCCGCGCCGAGATGGACCTCGTCATCGTCTTCTCCGCCTGCCCGCAGGACATGGCCCCCACCAACGGCGCCGACATGATGCCGAAGGACGCGGAGCTTCAGATCGCTTGATTCTTCCCCGTCGCCCTTCTTCCCCCTCGCCCCCACGCATGTGGGGGAGAGGGAGGGGTGAGGGGGTTTGTCAGCGCGCGAGACTCTCAGACAACAGGACTCGCAGCCACCACCCCCTCACCCTGCCCTCTCCCCCACATGCGTGG
>JADCDC010000246.1 GCA_020252385.1 Aestuariivirga sp. | reverse complement strand
GGCTTCCGCGGAAGACTCGTGTTCGATGCCACGAAGCCCGATGGCACGCCGCGCAAGCTGATGGATGTCACGCGGCTCACCCGCATGGGCTGGACCGCCACCACGGAGCTCTCCGAGGGCATCCGCCAGACCTATGACTGGTTCCGCCAGAACGCTGAATCGCTCCGCGTCTAGAGCATCATGCGCGCAAGTGGAGTCACTTGCGCAGCGCAGGATAGACCCGCTTCGATTGCTTGCGCCACTTTTCGCCCTCACGTGAAACTGCAGTTGGAGGTCCGATAGGCTAGGCGACGGGGGCGTCCTGCGCCTTGGGCGCGCTGTGGTTCCTCCTGATGACGTCGACGAGTGTGTCGATCTTCACCGGCTTGGCGATGTAGTCGTTCATGCCGGCCGCAAGACAGGCCTCGATGTCATGGCCGAAGGCGCTTGCGGTGAGCGCCAGGATCGGCTGGGTGTAGCCCCTCTGGCGCAGCTCGCGCGTGGCTTCAATGCCGTCCAGCATGGGCATCTGCATGTCCATGAGGATCGTGTCATATGGCTCCGCAGCGCCTGCCGCCATGCTCACGGCCTCCGCACCGTCAGCCGCCTCCTCGACGATGGCGCCCTCGGATTGCAGAAGCAGCCGCACCGCGAAGCGGATCGTCGCACTGTCTTCCACCACCAGCACCCTGTGTCCTGCAAGCCTCGCCCCCTTGCCGGCAGAGGTGTCCGGCACCTTGCGCTCAGCCGTCCCTGCGACACGTGGAAGCGCCAGCCGGAACGAGAACCGGCTGCCCACTCCGGGCTGGCTCGTCACGCTGATTGCCTCGCCTCCCATCAGATTGACGAGGCGCTTGCTGATGACGAGGCCCAGCCCCGTGCCGCCGAAGCGGCGCGCATCGCGCATGTCGAGCTGGGTGAAGGGCTGGAACAGACGGTCGATCTGATCCGGCGAGAGGCCGATCCCTGTATCCTCCACCACGAATTCGATCAGTGGTACTTCGGCAGTGCGGCCAACTGCGCGCACGGACACGACCACCTTGCCGCTGTCCGTGAACTTGAAGGCATTGCCAAGCAGGTTGATCAGCACTTGCTTGAGGCGCAGCGCGTCGCCTGAAAACTCCGTGGCCCGCATGGCCTCATCGGCGTCGATCACGAAGCCGACGTCCGGCCTGCGCTGTCCGGACGTGGCGTTCTCCAGTTCCTCGAGCAGCGTTCCGAGATGGAACGGCTCGCGAACCAGCGCCAGGCGACCGGCCTCGATGCTCGAGAAGTCGAGAATGTCCTCGACCAGCTTCAAGAGGTGTTCGGAACTGCTGAGGCCGCGCGCCACGAAGTCACGGACCTTGTCGCTGACGCCCGCCATGTCGATCAGTTGGAACATGCCCATGATGGCCGCGAGTGGTGTTCTGAACTCGTGGCTCATGACGGACAGGAACTGGCTCTTGGCGATGCTGGCGGCTTCCGCTGCCTGCTTGGCCGCGAGAATCTCGCCGATCTCGCGCCAGATGAGGAAGAGCACGGGGCGCTGCTGGAAGGTGCCGACCGTTGCCGTCACTTCGACCCAGAAATCCGTTCCGTCGAAGCGCCGGAGCATCCACTCGAAGCGGCGATAGCCGGTCTTCAGGACTTCGCGGATCTGCTCGGTCGCGGCCTCCGTCGATGGCCTTCCGTCGGGCTGGACCGGGGGCGACATCTTGTCGGGAGTCCTCCCGATGATCTGTTCGCGGCTGCCGCCGAGGATCCGCATCGTCGCGTGATTGCAGGCGAGGGTGCGTCCGTCGGCGGGATCGAGGATCAGGTAGGCGTCGGGCGCATCGTCGAACAGGTGACGGAAGTTTCGCTCGCTCTCTTGCAGAGCCATTTCGGCCTGCTTGCGGGCGGTGATGTCGGTCATGGCGCCCAGCAGCCGCACCGGATTGCCGTCCGGATCGCGCTCGAGGATTCGCCCGTGGTCGTCCACCCAGATGTAGTGGCCATCGGCATGGCGCATCCGGTAGTTCACCGCATAGTCCACGTCCCTGCTGACGGCGTCGTCGAAGGCGGCTTGCACCTGCTTCTGATCGTCGGGATGAATACGGTTGAGGAAATCCGACAGGGCGCAGTCGATCATCTCGTCGCCCAGTCCCAGCATCACGCAGAGGCGGCGGCTGTTCTTCACGCGCTGGCTCGGAAGATGTTCCTCCCACCAGGCCTCCTGAGTGATTTCCGCTACCTGGCGGTAGCGCGTTTCGCTCTCCTGCAGGGCTTTCGCGGCCTGCTTCCTGGCCGTGACGTCGATGCAGACGAGGAGACAGTCGCCGGTGGCGGTAAACTGCGTGCGGGTCTCTATCCAGCGGCCATCCGCCAATTGGTACTCGGCGGTGTCGAGACCGCGGAGAATGTCGGCTGGCGCCCGTGTGGAACCATCTTCCAGACCAGGCGGGGCCACCATGAACTCTCCGCCTGCTGCAGCCGCATGCAGGATCTGGCCCACGGTGCGGCCGGAGCCTTCGATCCCCCGGGTTCTCGGGAACATGTCCTGGTATTGCTGATTGCAGAAGACCAATGCGCCCGAGGAGTCGAACAGGGCGAGGCCGTCCGGCAGATTGGCAAGGGCATCGGCGAAATACTTCTGGCTGTTCGCCAGCTGTCTTTCGAGCAATCTCTGTTCGGTGATGTCACGATTGAGCGTGATGAGCCCGGTTATCGCGCCGGTCTCATTGCGCAATGGCACCTTCAGCGTGGACAGGAACACGGTCTTGCCGTCCCGCCACGTGGCTTCCTGCTCCAGCACCGTGGGCAGACCATCGGCGAGGATCTTGCACTCGTCGCGCAGGAACGCCTCCGCCACGGCCTTCGGATAGAAGTCGAAGTCGGTCCTGCCGATGAGCTCTGCGGCCGAGCGGGCCTTCATCAGTGCTGCCGTCGCCTCGTTCGCCACCAGGAAGCGGCCCTGCGTGTCCTTCACGTTGAGGCTGTCTGGCAGTGCCTCCACCACCTTGCGATAGATCAGGTCGATGCCGGCGCCGTGATCGGGAGCGATGAGAGGAGAAAGTTCCCGCACCATCGTCACCGTACCTGTCACCCGTCCCTGTTCGGCAAGCTCGGGCCATGTCGTGAGGCCCACGTGGACAGCTCGGCCGTCCTTGTGCGTCAGGCTTGTTTCGAAATAAGGCAGCGGATGTCCGTTGCCGATCCGGGTCAGCAAGTCCGGTTCGCCGGATCGGACCGGGTCCTGCATGACCTGTGCCAGCGGCAGGCCGACCACTTC
>JADCDC010000245.1 GCA_020252385.1 Aestuariivirga sp. | reverse complement strand
GCGGCCCGCCGACACCGCCCATCTCTGGCATGCCGCACTCTCCGGTGAGGAGGCGCGCATCGCCTCCGCAATGGCGGGTGTCGAACTCGTCGAGACGCGCTCGATTCAGGAACAGGCCCTGGCCGCCGCCCTGATCCTGCGCGAATGCCTCGAGACGCCGGCCCGCACCGGCTGCCTGGTGACGCCGGACCGCCAGCTGGCGCGGCGGGTGAAGGCGGAACTCCGGCGCTGGAACATCACCATCAACGATTCAGCGGGCGAGCCGCTGGTGCGCCATGGCGGTGCGGCCCTTCTCAACCTGCTGCTCGAGGCGCTGCTCCAAGGTTTCGCGGCAGAGCCGCTAGCGGCCCTGCTGCGCCATGACCTGGCACTCTTCGGCGCCAGCCCCGAGGAGGCGCGCCACCATGCGAGCCTGATCGAGATCGCGCTGTTCCGCGCGGGAACGGGCGCACCCGAGATCGGGCGGCTGGCGCATGCGCTGCGGATTGCGGCGGAAGACCAGAAGAGCAGGCCCACGCATCTTCTGCTCCGCGCCGTCTCCGCCGAGCAATGGGAAGCCACCATCGCGCATGCCGGCCGCATCGCAACGGTTTTGCAGCCGCTGCTGGCGAACCCACCCGAACGCCTGGCGGAGCACCTCACGCGCCTTGCCGCCGCCTGCGAGGCGATTGCCGGCGAGGCCTTCTGGCTGGGCGAGGGCGGCGAGGTGCTCAGCGATGCCTTCGAGCTTCTGCTCAGCGAATCGCGCCTCCTCACCGCCTGCGACCTGCCGCGGGCCGCAGCCATCATCCGCCACTGGCTCTATGGGCTGCCGGTGCGCAGCCAGCAGCATAATCCGACGCCGCTCGCCATACTGGGCCTGCTCGAAGCGCGCCTGATGCGCGCCGACGTGATGGTGCTCGCGGGGCTGAACGAGGGGGTGTGGCCCGGGCCTGCCGATTGCGGCCCCTGGCTCAACCGGCCAATGCGCGACGTGCTTGGCATGAGGCAGCCCGAATCCCAGATCGGCCAGACCGCGCATGACTTCGTGCAGGCCTTCGGCAATCCTTCCGTCAAGCTCCTGTGGTCGCGCCGCATCGGCGATTCGCCCGCAACACCCTCGCGCTGGATCCTCCGCCTGCAGATGATCCTCGACACCGCGAAGCTGAAGGACACAGGCCCCTCGCGCTGGACGCTGCTGGCGCGCCGCCTCGCGGAGCCTGAGGCCGTCACGCCGATCGCCATGCCGCGGCCCCGGCCGCCGGTTGAACTGCGGCCCAATACCTTGAGCGTCACCCGCATCGAGCGGCTGATCCGCGATCCTTACGCGATCTATGCGCGCCACATCCTGAAGCTCGAACCGCTGAACCCCATCGCGACCGCACCGGACCCGGCGCGCCGCGGCATCATCTTCCATGGCGCCATCGGCGATTTCCTCACCGCCTTCCCGTCAAGCCTTCCCGCCGATGTCGCTGCCGAGCTCGAAGGCCACGGCAGCCGGCATTTCGAGCAGATCGCCGATTACCCCGGCCTCGTCAGCTTCTGGTGGCCGCGCTTCCGCCGCATCGCGCAATGGATGGCGGAGCAGGAACCCGAATTGCGCCAGGGCGTCGAACGCGTGCTGGCGGAGAGGAGCGGCGCCATCGATCTCGACATCCGCGGCGGAAAATTCCGCCTCACCTGCCGCGCCGACCGCATCGACCTGATGAAGGACGGGAATGCGCGGATCATCGACTACAAGACAGGAAGCGTTCCCACCAAGAACCAGGTCGAGTCAGGATTTGCGCCGCAGCTGACTCTGCAAGCGGCGATCCTGGCGCGCGGCGGCTTCAGCGAGGTGGAGAAGCGAGAGACCACCGCCATCGCCTATGTGCATCTGACCGGCGGAGATCCGGCAGGCGAGGTCGACCTGCTGAAGCTCCCCGTCGTGGATGTCGCGGAGAGGCACCTTGCGGAACTTGAGAAGCTGCTTGCCGCTTACGCCTCCGAGATGCAGGCCTATCTGCCCCGTACGGGAATCGAGAAGGAGGACGACGCGAGCGACTACGACCACCTGTCTCGCTACCGCGAGTGGACGCTTTCGGAGGGCTCGTCATGAGCCAGAGCGCGAACCGGAACCTGCGGGCGAGCCAGGCGCAGCTCGAGGCCTCCGATCCCGCGGCCACCGCCTGGGTCAACGCCAATGCGGGCTCGGGCAAGACCCATGTGCTGGTCGACCGTGTCATCCGACTGATGCTCACGGGCACGGAGCCCTCGCGCATCATGTGCCTGACCTTCACCAAGGCGGCCGCCGCCGAGATGGCGAACCGCCTGTTCGAACGGTTGAGCAAGTGGATCGCCCTCGACGATGCAGCGCTTTCGAACAGGCTCCGGGAGCTCGGCTCCCCCGATGCCGGCAGCCATCTGCTGGAGCGGGCCCGCCAGCTCTTCACGCGCGCACTCGAGACGCCGGGCGGCCTCAAGATCCAGACCATCCACGCCTTCTGCGAACGTGTGCTGCAGCTGTTTCCGGTGGAAGCCGGAATCGTGCCGCATTTCACCATGCTGGATGACCGCGAATCGCTGGGCCTCCTGCAGTCGGCGCGCAATCAGGTGCTGGCCGCTGCCAAGGCGGACGGGTCCTCGGAGCTGGGGCCTTCCCTGCTCGATGTCGCCAACCGCGTCAGCCCCGATGACTTCGACAAGCTTCTCACCCAGCTTCTCGCCAAGCGCGCGAACCTCAGGGCGCTGTTCGACGGTGAAGGCGGTCTGCAGCACGCCGAAAGCCTGCTCCGCAACCACCTGTCGCTCGAACAGGGCCTGACGCGCGAGGTGCTTGAGGCGGGGCTTCACTGCGATGTGGCGCGCTATCTCGACCTGGCGGATATTCTCGCGGCAGGTTCTTCACGCGAAAAGAAGATCGCGGAAGCAATCCGGAAGGCCTGCGCCGCGGCAAGCATGACTCTCCTCGACCTAAGGCTTACTCTTCTCACCAAAGATAGCGAGGCCCGCGAATGGGTAGCCAACGAGTCAACCCATAAGAAACATCCATGGATCGACACGCTGGTGCGCCCGGACCAGGCTCGCCTCGTCGAAACCTTGGGCCGCATGGGTGATCTCGAATGCCAGTCCGCCACCCTCTCCGTGCTGCGCCTCGGCAGCGCCATCGTCCGCTCCTTCGAGGAGGCCAAGCGCGCCCGCGGCGCCTATGACTTCGACGATCTCATCATCAAGACGGGCGAATTGCTGCGCGACCGGCCGGACGCCGCCTGGGTGCTCTACAAGCTGGACGGCGGCATCGAGCATTTGCTGGTGGACGAGGCGCAGGATACGAGCCCGATGCAGTGGGAGATCGTCCGTGCACTGACGGAAGAGTTCTTCGCCGGCGAAGGGCGCCACGGCCGTACACCGCGCACCCTTTTCGTGGTGGGCGACCGGAAGCAGTCGATCTACTCCTTCCAGGGGGCGGACCCCAACGTCTTCGAGCGCGTGCTGGCCGAGGTGAAATCCCAGGTCGAGGGTGCGGGGCAGGCGTTCCGCCCGGTGGAGTTCACGGTTTCCTTCCGCTCGGCCCC
Organism: Aestuariivirga sp.; assembly: GCA_020252385.1. GTDB lineage: Bacteria > Pseudomonadota > Alphaproteobacteria > Rhizobiales > Aestuariivirgaceae > Aestuariivirga. Next base: position 1,499 of record JADCDC010000245.1, on the reverse strand, counting down.
CGAAATCCTCGAGGCGGTGGACCTCGTCTTCGCCCCGGGCTTGCCGGCGCGGACGGGCCTCGACGGCGACAGCCCCCGCGAATGGCACCACGAACCGAACCGCCGCGATGCAAAGGGAACGGTCGAGATCTGGCCGCTCGTGGAGCCTGAGGAGAAGGAGAAGCCCGATCACTGGAAGGCGCCGGTCGACAGCGAAGCGCGCAATTCGCCGCGCCGCCGGCTGGCGCGCGACCTCGCCCGGAAGATCAAGGGTTGGATCGGCAGGCGCATGCTGCCCGGGCAGGGCCGCACGGTGGAGCCCGGCGACATTCTCATCCTTGTGAGGAGCCGCAACGGCTTCTTCGATGCGATGATCCGCGCCCTGTGGAACGAGCAGGTGCCCGTCGCCGGTGCTGACCGGCTGATCCTGGGCGAGAACATCGCCGTGCTCGATCTCATGGCGCTGGCGCAGTTCGCCCTCATGCCGGAGGATGACCACGCGCTTGCCTGCCTGCTGAAGAGCCCGGTCCTTCCCCATCCGCTGAGCGAGGAGCAACTGATGGCGGTGGCGGCGGGCCGCGGCGCGCTTTCGCTGTGGCAGGCGATCCAGCAACGCGCGGACCAGCCCTTCGCCGGCGCCGTGCGCCTGCTTCAGCCGCTCGTCGCGCAGGCGCCGGCCGCCCGGCCCTTCGAATTCCTCTCGGGCGTGCTGGCGGCATCCCGCCTTCGCTTCGTGTCCCGCCTTGGGTCCGAGGCCAATGACGCGATCGATGCCCTGCTCGACCGGGCGCTCGACTACGAGGAGGCGCACGGTACCTCGCTCGCGGGCTTCGTCAACTGGTTCCAGGCGGACGAGATCGAGATCAAGCGCAACATGGAACAGGGTGCGGGCGAAGTGCGCGTCATGACGGTGCATGGCGCCAAGGGTCTCGAGGCGCCGATCGTCATCCTGCCCGACACGGCGGGCGGGCACGAGCGGAAGCGGGGCGATCCGCTGCTGATGCTGTACGGCGGCGGCGGCCACGCCAGGGTGCCGCTCTGGCCGGTGCCGAACCTCAAGGCGGCAACCACGGTCAAGGCGCTGAAAGCGGCGCAGAAGGACATTGATGCGGCGGAGTACCGCCGCCTCCTCTATGTGGCGATGACGCGGGCCCGTGATGAACTCTACGTCTGCGGCTACACCGGCAAGACAGCACCCATGGCGGATTGCTGGTACAACATGGTGAAGGGCGCGCTCGAGCCCCGGATGACACCGCTCGGCGAGGGTCAGGGCTGGCGGCTCGGCGCGGAGCCCGTGATGGCGGAGGCACCCGTCACGGGAGCTGCCGCCCCTGCCCCGCCATGGCCAGCCTGGATCGGGCGCGAGCTCGAGGAGGTTTCAACCGCGCCCGAGGTGCCGCAAGCCAGAAAGAGGAACCCCGCCCATGTCGAGCGCGGCATCCTCATCCACCGCATCCTGCAGCACTTGCCGGACCTCGCGGAGGACCAGCGCCAGGCTCACATCGAGGCGGCGGTGCGGC
>JADCDC010000244.1 GCA_020252385.1 Aestuariivirga sp. | reverse complement strand
CATGCAGAACAGCGCAGGTGTCGGGTCCTTCAGGCAGCCCGCGGTGGCGATCGCCTGTCCGCCGTTCTCGGTGATCTCCTGCACCACCGCATTGGTGCCCACCGCATCGCCGGGGAAGATCAGGAAGGAATTGTAGCCCTGCGTCAGCAGGCTTTCGAGCAGCTGGCTCTGCTGGGCGAGTTCCCACTTCTGCGGCACGCGGTAATCGGCGGCACCCAGGCCGAAGTCCTTCATCGCGTCCATGCCGGCCTGTTCCCAGGCGGCGAAATAGGGGTGCGGGCCGCCCGGCACGAGGGCGACCTTGGTGCCGGCATCGGCAAGGGCAGGGCTTGCTGCGGCAGCGCAAAGGCTCACCGCGGCCAGCAGCTTAAAGACTGTTTTCATGGCGTTTTCTCCCATCGGCGGCGGCAGAATTGGGTTGATCTTGGGGCCGCTCGGATGCATGCTAGTATACAAGAAAGGACCTCACAAGACGCATTGAGAATGGCTGACACCCTCTCCCAGCATGCCGAGCCACAGGCCCAGCTTCCCCGCCTGCTGGACCGGCGGCTGCCCGCGGCAGACCAGATCTATGGCCACCTGCGGGAGGAGATCATCACCTGCCGCCTCGCCCCCACCGAAGCTTTGAGCGAGAACCGCATCTGCGGCATGTTCGGCGTCTCGCGCTCGCCCGTCAGGATCGCGCTCACACGGCTGGCGGAGGACGGGCTCATCGACATCTTCCCCCAGCGCGGCAGTTTCGTCGCTCCCATCCGCATCAAGCAGGTGGTGGAAAGCCAGTTCGCGCGCACCGCACTCGAGATGGCGCTGGTCGAAGTCGCGGCGGAGAAGTGGACCGCACGTCACAAGGCGGAGGCCTATGCCAATCTCGCCGCGCAGAAGCACCACGCGAAGACGGGCGATGCCTGGGGCTTCTATCTCGACAATGAACGCTTCCACCAGCTGACCGCGCGCGCGGCGGGCCTCGAAGGCGTGTGGAAGACAGTGCAATCCGTCAAGATGCTGTGCGACAGGCTGAGCCACCTCGCCAACCGTGTCGGAGGCCACCGCGAGGACATCATCGCCGAGCACGAGGCCATCGCCGCCGCCCTCGACGCGCGGGACCAGACGGCGGCGGTGAAGGCCATGAAGCTTCACCTCCACTCCATCTTCAGCGCCATCGCAAGGCTGAGGCCGCTGCACGAGGACTACTTCACCGATGCCTGAGACGATGCGCGCCATTCTCTGCAGGAACCCCCGCGAGCTCGAGATCATCGAGCGCCCCGTGCCGGAGCGCAAGCCCGGCGAGGCGCTGGTCAGGATCCGCCGCATCGGCGTCTGCGGCACGGACATGCACATCTATCAGGGCAACCAGCCCTACTTCGCCTATCCGCGCGTGATGGGCCATGAGCTTTCGGGCGAGATCGTGGAGGCGGACAGGGGCTCGAGCCTCAAGCCAGGCGATGCCGTCTACATCGTGCCCTATCTCCACTGCGGCCACTGCATCGCCTGCCGCGCGGGCCGCACCAATTGCTGCACCAGCCTGAAGGTGCTGGGCGTGCATATCGATGGCGGCATGTGCGAATATCTGGCACTCCCCGAAACCCATCTCTTCAAGGCCGAGGGCATCACGCTGGACGAGGCGGCGATGGTGGAGTTCCTGGCCATCGGCGCCCATGCCGTGGCGCGCGCGAAGGTGAGCCGCGGTGCGCGCTGCCTCATCGTCGGCTCAGGCCCGATTGGCGTGGGCGTCGCGATCTTCGCAAGGCTCGCAGGCGCCGAGGTGACGGTGATCGACGGCCGCGAGGACCGCCTGAGTTTCGCCCGCCAGCACCTCGGCGTCTCCCACACCGTGAACCTCGGCGAGGGCGACACGGAGCGCATGCGGGAGATGACGGCGGGCGAGTTCTACCCCTTCGTCTTCGACTGCACCGGAAGTCCCAAGGCCATGGAACGCGGATTTTCGCTTGTGGCCCACGCCGGCAGCTATGTGCTGGTCTCCATCGTCCAGGGCTCGATCTCCTTCAGCGACCCCGAATTCCACAAGCGCGAAATGACGCTGCTGTCGAGCCGCAACGCCACGCTCACCGATTTCGCCACGGTGATGACAGCGATGCGCGAAGGCCACGTGCCGACAAGGGCAATCAAGACCCACAGCGCGCCGCTGTGGGAGGTGGCGATGAAGATGCCCGAGTGGATCAGGCCGGAGGCCGGGACGGTGAAGGCGGTGCTGGAGGTGTGAGACAGTGCTTTTTCCGCAATGAGGCGGAAAACGCATGAGGTTTTCCCCACTATAATGATGGGGAGTTTTTAGAATCATTGAATACCCTTAGTCTCGGAACTACCTTTGCGTCAGGAGGTGACTGGGATGACTAACGCTAAGCTGCACATTAATTTGCACCAGGGCTTAATCGAGGCTGAGGGTGAAGAAGCCTTTGTTATGAGGGTGTATAGCGATTTCAGGGAGTTGCTGGGAAAGAGTACTGAGCACCAGAAGCTCGAAGAACCTGAGGACCAAGCCGAGGAGAAGATACCTCCCCAGCGCCGTAGGACGGCACGGCGGCAGTCAAAGCCTAACGTCCCGGCAGCCGTAAAGAATGGCAACGGGAAGTTTGAACCTAAGCTGGATAAGGATCTTGATACCAGCGAATTGGCTGACTACGTATCCGAGTTTGCTCCCAAGAACGTTAAGGACCGTATTTTGGTGTACGCCTCATTCATGAAGGATAGACTCAAGACTGAACCCTGCACGATTAACCATATTTACACGTGCATGATTGAAATGGAGGATGACATCCCCACGGCATTCAAACAGGCGTTTATCGACGCCCGCGGGAAGGATTTTGGCTATATAGATTACACCAAAGCCGACGATGTTCGGATCACGATTCGGGGAATAAATCAACTCAAGAAGCTTCGCAGCTCGAAGGCTGAGGCTACTGCCCCGTGAGCGCTGTCCGGTTCTACAACTCGATTCCCAAGGCGGCAGAGTTGAGCGGCAAGGACCTTGTCGCTCACTTCGTCTATTACCTCACCGTAGAGCAGGGGGAGGCTTTTGCCACAGCTGGCCGCCTTACCCAGTGCTTCGAGGAGTGTGACCTGTCGATCCCCAACCGGATGCCCAATCTTCTATCTGAGGGCGTTCGCAGCAAACCACAGCGATACGTTAAAGCAACGACTGGTTACCGTCTCCATAGGAGTTATTCGGACCAAATTTCGAATTCTCTCGGCGCGAATCGCGTCGTAATTCAGACGAGCGCAGAGCTCCGGAAACTCGAAACTCAGCTCCCTGATGGTCCAACCAAGACATTTCTCGTTGAGACCATCGACTGTTTTGAAGCGGGAGCTAATCGTGCCGCAATAGTAATGGCCTGGATTCTGGCGATGAATGTCCTCAACAATTATGTCATCAACAACAAGCTATTGGAATTCAATGCTGCCTTGGCTAAGGCGCCAGCCGGCAAGGTCACATCTGTTGCCACGTATGACGACCTCACTACCGAGCTGAAAGAATCGAAGGTCATTGAGATTGCGAAGTCTGCGGGTATCATCACCAAAGACGTTTGGAAGGTGATGGATCAGGCGCTCGGGACGCGCAACTCATGCGGCCATCCCGCTACCGTCATTGTCAAGAGGTCTAAAGCTGTTTCAGTCATCGAAGATCTATTCGAGAACGTGATCAGTAGGTTTTAGGCTTACTAATATAGTCTCTCCTCTCTTCACTGCCGCCTAATGGTTCAGGCATGCCCTAACATCGGCACCCGCCGATAGATGCCCTGATCCGCCCTTTTGGGCACTTTCTCCCATCGGCTTTGCCGACGGGAGAAGGGGAGCATGATCTTGCGGTTTGCCCTTTGGCCGTTGCGGAGCAAGGAGAGCAGGGCGGCCTTTACGTCTTCTCCCGTTTTTTCAACGGGAGAAGAAGGGACCTGCGAAGCGGGGAGATGAGGGGATGGCGGGCAGCGGACTCGCGGTCCCTCACCTCTCCCTCCTTTCGTCACTGCCCGCCTGCGAGCGGGCAGTCCTTTTCGGGGCCACCAAGAGGATGCCACGGTCAAGCCGTGGCATGACGAGAGTGGGGGTGTGGCAAGAGGCCCATCCCTCCGTGCTTCGTGGCCTCCACAAAGGATGCCATGGTCAGGCCGTGGCATGACGAACGTGAGGGTGTGGCGTTGGGGCCCCTTCCTCTCCCGCCTTGCGGGAGAGGACGAGAGGGGGCAGAAAAGCATCGGCATGACGTTCGAGATCAGAACACTGTCCCCCGGTGACCACGCCCTCTTCGAAGGGATGCTCGACGTCTTTGCCGAGGCCTTCGAGGATGCGGAGTCTTATGCCAGCAGGCGTCCGGGGCCGGCTTATGTGTCGCGACTGCTCGACTCGGGCAGTTTCGTGGGGCTGGTTGCCGTTCAGGATGGCCGGGTGATCGGTGCGCTCGCCGCCTATGAGCTGGTGAAGTTCGAGCAGTAGCGCAGCGAGTTCTATATCTATGATCTTGGCGTGCTCGAAGGGCATCGGCGCCAGGGTGTCGCCACCGCCTTGATCTCCGCCCTGAAGCCCATCGCGGCCTCCCGCAATGCGCGGGTGATCTTCGTGCAGGCGGATCATTGGGATGACCCTGCCATCGCGCTCTACACCAAGCTTGGGGACCGCGAGGACGTGTTGCACTTCGACATACCAACGGCCTAGGGAACATTCCTTCCCCACTTGCATTCCTCCCCCGAGGGAGGACTCCGCCATGCATCGCATCCTGTTCGCGCTCGCCGTTGCACTGCTTCTCATCGCGCCGCCCGCCGCGGCACAAGAACCGCCCGCCGCACCCGGTGTCGCGCACAGCACGGCACCCCGGGCTGCGTCCTTCACGCTGCGCACCGGGATTTCCCAGGGGCGGATGGTGTTCATCGGCTCCGGCGGCGACATCGATGGGGTGGTGAACCCCACCCTCATGGTGCATGAGGGGGAGACGGTGCAGATCACTCTCATCAATGGCGAGGGGGCGGAGCATGACATCGTGCTCGATGACTTCGCCGCGCGCAGCAACCGCGTGGTGGCCAAGGCGGCGAGCAGCACGCTGGCCTTCAGCGCCTCCAAGGTGGGCGAGTTCATCTATTACTGTTCCGTGCCGGGCCACCGCGCGGCGGGCATGGAGGGGCGGATCCAGGTCATGCCGGGGGTCCGCTCCGACATGCAGGCGATGGCGCCGGAGATCATCCGCGATCCGGCCGATCTTCCGGGCCCGCTGGAGCCGGGGCCGCCGCGCCTCGTGAAGGTCGATCTGTCGACGCCGGAGCTGATCGGCGCGCTCGATACCAAGGCGAGCTACCAGTACTGGACCTTCAACGGCCGCGTGCCGGGCCCCTTCATCCGCGTGCGCGTGGGCGACATGGTGGAGGTCAAGCTCTCGAACCCCGAGGACAGCGTGATGATCCACTCGGTGGACTTCCACGGCGCCACGGGGCCAGGCGGTGGCGCGCACTTCACCCAGACCGACCCCGGAGACGCGAAGACCGTGAGCTTCCGCGCGCTCGTTCCCGGCATCTATGTCTATCACTGCGCCACGCCGAGCGTTGCGAACCATATCGCCAATGGCATGTATGGGTTGCTGCTGGTGGAGCCGGAGGGCGGCTTGCCGCGCGTTGACCGCGAGTTTTACGTGATGCAGGGCGAGATCTATTCCGTGCAGGCCAGCGGCACGCAGGGCCCGCATGAATTCGACTATGAGAAGATGATGGCGGAGCAGCCGGAATACTTCGTCTTCAACGGTGCTGTCGAGGCGCTGGCCCAGCGCCACCCCCTGCGTGCCCGCGTGGGTGAAACCGTGCGCATCTATTTCGGCGTCGGCGGGCCCAACTTCACCTCGTCCTTCCATGTGATCGGCGAGATCTTCGATGCCGTCTACCAGGGCGGCAGCCTGATCTCGCCCCCGATCTTGGGTGTCCAGACGGTGACGGTGGCGCCGGGCGGTGCCGTGGCCGTGGACTTCAAGATCGACCGTGCGGGCCAATATGTGCTGGTGCACCACGCCCTCTCCCGCGCCGAACGGGGGCTTCTGGGCTACCTCATCGTCGATGGCCCGGAGAACGACGCCATCATGCATCAGGGGCCGGCGGAGTAGGGGGCGCGAGGCCCTCATCCGCCCTGTCGGGCACCTTCTCCCATCCTGCGGACGGGAGAAGGGACTCGTAGATGGGTTTCCCTTCGCCCGTCGGCGAAGCCGATGGGAGAAGGTGGCGCGAAGCTACGGATGAGGGCTCTTTCTTTTACGCCGCCACCGGCTCTCCGGCTT
>JADCDC010000243.1 GCA_020252385.1 Aestuariivirga sp. | reverse complement strand
CGGCGTGAAGGTGTTCACCGACTGGCTGGCCGAGAACAAGGTGGCGCCGGCGGGCGTGGAGCAGTGGGGCTTCGTCGAGAACCTCGCCGCCTTCCTGCAGGGCCAGACGGCGATGACCATCTCCTGGCCGCCCTATGGCCGCTGGGCCGCGGGCTACGGCACCGACCAGGAGGTGATGAGCTGGGTTCCGAAGTCGACGATCGCGGGCAAGGTGGGCTATGCCATGACGCCGGGCGGCCACCCGCAGCTTGCCGCGGGCTTCTGCCTCTCGGTCTCCTCGGCATCGAAGAACAAGGAGGCGGCCTATCTCTTCGCGCAATGGCTGAACAGCGAGGCGACCAGCCTCGAGCGCGTGAAGCTGCCCTTCGCGCTGCGTGACCCCTTCCGCGACTCGCACTTCGTGGACCCGGGCTATGCCGCACTCTGGCCCGAGGCCAAGGACTATCTGAAGGCGCTGCAGGACGGGGCCAACAACGGGCTTCTCGACCTGTCACTCCTCCAGACCGACAAGTACGAGGAGGTGCTGCGCCAGTCCGTCTCGCGGCTGTGGGCCGGCGAGGACCCGAAGGCGATCCTCGATGCCGCCGCCGCCGAGTGGGATGCGATCACCGAGAAGATCGGCGTCGACAAGCAGAAGGCGGTCTACGCCGACTGGGCCGCGAAGTCAGGCGCCTATCCGAAGATGTGAGCAACAACAGGCTCCTCCCTTGCTCTTCCTCTCCCCCACGCATGTGGGGGAGAGGGTAGGGTGAGGGGGTGGCTCCGACGAGTCAGTCGTCAAACGCCGCGCGCGCGGACAGACCCCCTCACCCTGCCCTCTCCCCCTGGAGGGGGAGAGGAATAGAATAGTCGATGACTGCCAAAGCCCTCCACCCCGACCGGAACTTCAAGTACTGGCTGATCGCACCCGCCATCTTCCTGCTGCTGCTGATCGGGCTGTTCCCGCTGTTCTATTCGCTCGTCGTGTCCTTCATGCGCATCGACATGATGGACACCGACACCTCCTTCGCAGGGCTTTACAACTACAAGAATCTGTTCACGGACGATCGCCTGTGGTGGTCGCTGGCGCATACGCTGCTGATCACCGTGATCGCGCTGCCGATCGAACTCGTGCTCGGGCTCGCCATGGCCTATCTCTTCCTCGAGCGCATGCCGGGGCGGCAGGTGTTCATCGCCCTCCTCGTGCTGCCAACGATCATCTCGCCGATCGTGGCGGGTGCCACCTGGCGGCTGATGTTCGACAACAAGTACGGGCCCATCAACCAGATCATCAGCTGGGTGTGGGGCGAGCGTGTCAATGCGCTGTGGACCATCAACCCCTCGCTCGTCTATCCCGCCATCATCTTCTGCGAGGTGTGGCAGTGGACGCCCTTCATGTTCCTGATCCTGCTCGCGGCCCTCTCCAACGTCGACAAGTCGCAGACCGAGGCGGCCGAGATCGACGGGGCCTCCTTCTTCCGCACCTTCCGCTACATCGTGCTGCCCGCCATCTGGCCCGTGATGGCGATCGCCATCCTGATCCGCGGGCTCGACCTGTTCCGCATCTTCGACATCATCTGGGCGCTGACCCAGGGCGGGCCGGGCACGCGGACGGAGACGATCTCGATCTATACCTATGTGCAGGGCTTCAAGCAGTTCGAGACGAGCTACACCGCGGCCATCGCCTTCCTGGTGATCCTGCTCCTGACCGTGATCTGCACCTGGGCGATCCGCCGCATGGGGCTCGTAAAGTGAGGGACCGGTGACATGAGCGCACTTCCATTCCACCGCCGCCACGGCACGAGGCTGGCGCTGCGCTACCTGATAGCACTCGTGCTGGTCGTCATCTTCGTCTTTCCCGTCTACTGGCTGTTCATCATCTCCTTCAAGACGCCGGACGAGATCTTCGCCTCTCCCCCTGTGTGGTATCCGCAGTCGATCCAGTTCGCGAACTACCGCGTGCTGTTCAAGGACGGGGATGCGGCAACCGTGGGCAACAGCCTGATCCTCGCCTCGGTCTCGACCTTCTTCGCCATGATCCTCGGCACCATGGCGGCCTACAGCCTGGCGCGCTTCAAGACCGGGGGCGAGAACCTCGCGGTGTGGATCATCTCGCAGCGCATGATGCCGCCGGTGGCCATCGTCTTCCCGCTGTTCCTGCTCTATGTGTGGCTGGGCTGGGTCGACACCTATTTCGGCCTCATCCTGCTCTACACCGCCTTCTCGCTTCCCTATGTGATCTGGATGATGCGCGGCTACATCGAGGACATTCCGCTGGAACTGGAGGAATCGGCACTGGTCGATGGCTGCACGCGCTGGGAGGTCTTGTGGAAGGTGGTGCTGCCGATGGCGCGCTCCGGCCTCTTCGCCACCGCCGTCTTCACCTTCATCTTCGCCTGGAACGACTTTCTCTTCGCGCTGGTGCTGACGCGCACCGAGGTGACGACCTACACCGTGCAGGTGACGCATTACTTCGGCGGGCAATCGAACTTCTGGGCCAAGATCGCCGCAATGTCGGTCCTCGGCACCATACCGGTCTTCTTCACCGTCGCCGTGATGCAGCGCTACCTGGTGCGCGGCATCTCGATGGGCGCAGTCAAGGGTTGAGCATGTCGGACCTCAAGATCACCAAGCTCCACAAGCATTACGGCGCCTTCCACGCGGTGAAGGGCATCGACCTCGACGTGCCGGAGGGCGAGTTCACCGTGCTCGTCGGCCCATCGGGCTGCGGCAAGTCCACGTTGCTCCGCACCATCGCAGGCCTCGAGGAGGCAAGCTCCGGCAAGGTCGAGATCGGCGGCAGGGACGTGACCTGGGCAAGGCCCCGCGACCGCGACATCGCCATGGTGTTCCAGAACTACGCGCTCTACCCCTATCTCAACGTGAAGGACAACATTGCCTTTGGGCTGCGCGCGCGGAAATTCGCCGAGCCGGAGGTGGAGAGGCGGGTGACGCGCGCGGCCGAGATGCTGGGGATCGCCCATCTCCTCGCCCGCTTCCCGCGCGAGCTTTCGGGCGGGCAGCGCCAGCGCGTGGCGATAGGGCGCGCCATCGTGCGCGACGCCATCCTCTATCTCTTCGACGAGCCGCTCTCCAACCTCGATGCGCAACTCCGTGACGACATGCGGGTCGAGATCAAGCGGCTCCACCAGGAGATGGGCCGCACCATGATCTACGTGACGCATGACCAGATCGAGGCGATGACGCTTGCCGACCGCATCGTGCTGCTGCGCGATGGCATGATCGAGCAGCAGGGCTCGCCCCTCGACCTGTTCGAGCGGCCAGCCACGCGCTTCGTCGCGGGCTTCCTTGGCAGCCCCAAGATGAACTTCATCCCCGCCACGGCCACCGCCTCCGGCGTGAAGCTCACCGACGGCACCGAGCTGGCGCTGCCCGCCGCGAGGCCCCTGAAGCCCGGCCAGGCGGTGGTCCTCGGCCTTCGCCCGCAATACATCGCCATGGCGGGGCCCACGCTGGCGCCGGGCCATGCCCGCGTGCCGGTGACGATCGAGCTCGTCCAGCCCACGGGCTCGCGCGTGCAGGCGACGATGCCGTTGGGCGGCACCTCCATCGTCGCCGAGCTTGCCGCGCATGACGTGTCGCGGCCGGGCGAGAAGACGGAGATTGACATCGACATGACCCGTGCTGTCATCATCGACCCCGAGACCGAAAAGGTCCTGTAAGTCACTGGGAGGCACACCATGGCGAAGAGCGCCCTGACGCGCGCGATCAAGCTCACCGGAACCGATGTGGCGGAGCCCAAGCGCCGCCTGCTCGAGGCGGGGCCCATCACCGCCATGTTCGACAATGGGGCGCTGCGCTACATCCGCTACCGCGGCACGGAGGTCTTGCGCGGCATCGCCTATCTGCTGCGTGACAAGGACTGGGGCACCTATGGGCCCAAGATCGAGAACCTGAAGATCGCCCAGCGCAAGGACGGCTTCACGGTGAGCTACACGGCGACCGCGAAGGACAAGACGCAAGGACTGCGCTACGAGGCGCGGATCGAGGCGAGTGCGGCGGGCAAGCTCGTATTCTCCGCCACGGGAACACCGCTCACCGACTTCCTCACCAACCGAACGGGCTTCGT
>JADCDC010000242.1 GCA_020252385.1 Aestuariivirga sp. | reverse complement strand
TAATCTCCCGCCCCATGTGCGGTCTTTATAGCCTGAGGAAGAGCCCGGCGGAAACCCGGGCGCTGTTCCAATATCCTGACGAGCCGGACTTTCCGCCGCGTGCCCATGTGGCGCCGGGCCAGCCCATCGCCATCGTCAGGATCGAGAACGGCGAGCGCCGCTTCGCGCTGGTGCGCTGGGGCTTCATCCCCTCCTGGGTGAAGGAGGTGAAGCCGGGGCGCCCGATGATCAATGCGCGCGGCGAAACCGTGCTGGAGAAGCCCTCCTTCCGCAACGCCATGCGGCGGCGGCGTTGCCTCGTTCCGGCGGACGGCTATTACGAATGGTCGGGGCCGGAAGGCCGGAAGACGCCCTATTTCGTCGAGCGGAAGGACAAGGGCCTCTTCGCCCTTGCGGGGCTGTGGGAGCACTGGATGGGGGCCGATGGCTCGGAACTCGAAACCGCGATCCTCATGACCATCGCGCCCAATGCCGAGCTTTCCACCATTCATGACCGGATGCCGGTGATCATCGCAGGTGGCGACCATGAGACCTGGCTCACCGGCACGCCGGAGGAGGCAGCAACGCTGATCCGGCCGGCACCCGATGGCAGCTTCGATCTGACACCCACGGTCATCGGCCGCGCCGTGCCGCCGAAGCCTGAACCGCCGAAGCCCGCGCAGCTCGATCTCTTCTGACTCAGTCCGGCAGCACGCGGCCGGGGCTCAGGATGTTGTTGGGGTCGAACAGCTTCTTGAGGCCGCGCATCATCTCGAGTTCGACGGCCGACTTGATCTCAGGCATGCGGTGCGCCTTGAGGCGCCCGATGCCGTGCTCGGCGCTGATCGATCCGCCGAAGCGGCCCACCACATCGAAGACGACGTCGTTCATCTCGTTCCACAGGGCGAGGAAGGCGACTTTGTCCATGCCCACCGGCTGGGAGACGTTGTAGTGGATGTTGCCGTCGCCCAGATGCCCGAAGGAGACGAAGCGGCAGCCGGGCAAGAGGCGCGTGACGGCGGCATCGGCTTCGGCAAGGAAGCGCGGCACCAGCGAGACAGGCACCGAGACATCATGCTTGATCGAGCCGCCCTCGGGCTTCTGCGATTCGGAGATGAGCTCGCGGGCCGCCCAGAAGCCCTCGCGCTGGCCCTCCGACTGGGCGAGCGCCGCATCGCTGACGAGGCCCCTTTCCATCGCGGCCTCGAGCAGTCCCGCAAGTGCACCGGGAACGGGGTCGGCCAATTCGGCCAGCACATACCAGGGCGAATCGCCCGAGAGCGGATGCCTGATCCCAGCATGGCGGATGGCGAATTGCAGGGCGATGTCGGCGATGAGTTCGAAGGCAATGACGCGGTTGCCGCTCATCTCCCGGGCGAGGGACAGGAGGTCGACGGCTGCCTGTGGAGAGGGCACCGCGATGAAGCCCGTCTCCAGCGAGCGGGGCCGCGGGAAAAGCTTCAGGACAGCACCAGTGATGATACCGAGCGTTCCCTCCGCGCCGATGAAGATGTCGCGCAGGTCATAGCCCGTGTTGTCCTTCCGCAGGCGCTTCAGGCCGTTCCAGATCCGCCCGTCCGCCAGCACCACCTCGAGGCCGAGGCAGAGGTCGCGCGCATTGCCATAGGCGATGACGTTGAGGCCCCCAGCATTGGTCGAGAGATTGCCGCCGATCCGGCAGGAGCCCTCGGAAGCAAGGCTCAGTGGGAACAGCCTGTCCACCGCTTCCGCCGCCTCCTGCACGGATTTGAGGATGGCGCCGGCCTCGACCGTGATCGAGTTGTCGGCGGGATCGACGTCGAGGATGCGGGTCATCCGGTCGAGCGAGAGCACCACCTCGTGGCCCTGCTCCGTGGCGATCTGCCCGCCGCAGAGGCCGGTGTTGCCCGCCTGCGGCACGATCGCGGTCCGGGTCTCGTTGGCGATGGCGAGGAGGCGCGAGACCTCGTCCGTCGAGGCGGGGCGCAGCACCAGGGGCGAGCGGCCGTGCCAGATCTGCCGCCACTCCCGCATGTAGCCGTCCATCAGGGCGGGATCGCGGATGGCGTTCTTCTCGCCCACGACGGCGGCAAGCCGGTTCAGGGTCTCAGGCGACGGGCTCATGCGCTCTCCCGCGGGGCGGCCGCACGGAGCAGCCGGTCGTTGATCGCCTCGCCCAGCCCGTGGTGCGGCACCGGGGCAACGGCGATCCGCGCAACGCCCGTGGCGTCGATCTCATGCAGCAGGCGGAAGAGATTGGCCGCGGCTTCAACGAGATCGCCCTTCGCTGACAGCGTCCAGGCCCCATGGGCATGGAGCGGGCCGAAGCCCAGATAGGCCTCGCCTTCGCGCGGCGCATCGGCGTTGAGGCGGATTTCGGCATGCGGCGCGTAATGGCTGAGGAGCTGGCCCGGCGCATGGGGGCGCGCGGAATGGGACTCGACCGCGATCGGGTGCCCCAGCACGCGCTCGATCTCGGCACGGGGCACGCCGCCCTGGCGCAGCAGCTTCGGACCATCGCCAAGGACGCTCACCACGCTCGATTCGAGGCCCACCTTGCAGCGCCCGCCGTCCAGCACGATCGCGACCTTGTCCTTCAGGTGGCGGCGCACATGGTCGGCCGTCGTCGGGCTGATCTTGCCTGAAGGGTTGGCACTGGGCGCCACGATGGGGCGGCCCGCGGCGCTCAGCAGTTCGAGCGCCATGGGGTGGGAGGGCACGCGGATGGCGATGCTGTCGAGCCCGGCACTCGCCAGAAGGGACACGGGGCAGGAGGGGGCCCGCGGCACAACGAGGCTCAGGGGCCCCGGCCAGAAAGCCTCCGCCAGGGCCTTCGCCTCCGGCGTGAACCGGCCGAGCGCAAAGGCGGACTCACGGTCCGGCACATGGGCGATCAGCGGATTGAAGGAGGGCCTGCCCTTCGCCGCATAGACGCGGGCCACCGCCGCGTCATCGGTCGCGTCGGCGCCGAGGCCATAGACCGTCTCCGTGGGAAAGGCCACGAGCCGGCCCTCGCGCAGGGCCTGTGCGGCGGCGGCAATGTCGCTGTGGGGGGCCATCGGGGCTCTATAGCAGTCCCCGGTGGAAGCGGCTAGAACGGCGGGCATGACGACCTTCCTCTACACGCATGCCTCCTCGCTCCGCCACGTGACGCCCGAGGGCCATCCGGAGCGCATCGACCGCATCAGGGCCGTGAACCAGATTCTTGCCAGCGCGCATTTCCGCGATCTCGTGCGGCGCGAGGCGCCGCTCGGCCGCGACGAGGACATCCTGCGCGCCCATGCCTATGAGCACCTCGAACGGGTGCGCGCCATGTCGCCCACCGAGGGCTTCGAATATCTCGACCCCGACACGGCGATGTCGCCCGGCACGCTCGAGGCAGCACTGCGTGCCGTGGGGGCCGCCACCGCGGCGGTCGATGCGGTGTTCGCGGGCGAGGCCGACAACGCCTTCTGCGCGCTGAGGCCGCCCGGCCATCATGCCGAGACGCGGCGCGCCATGGGCTTCTGCTTCTTCAACCAGGCGGCGATCGCGGCGCATTATGCCCGCCACGTGCATGGTGCGGAGCGGGTGGCGGTCGTCGACTTCGACGTCCACCACGGCAACGGCACGCAGGAGATCTTCTGGTCGGACGCCGAGATGTTCTATGGCTCGACCCACCAGATGCCGCTCTATCCCGGTACGGGCTCGGTGCAGGAAACGGGTGCCGGCAACATCTTCAACGCGCCGCTGCGCGCGGGCGACGGCGGCGAGCAGTTCCGCGAGGCGATGGGCTCGGTGATCCTGCCGGCACTTGACGCCTTCGGCCCCGATCTCGTGGTGATCTCGGCGGGCTTCGACGCGCATCACCGCGACCCGCTGGGCTCGCTGCAGCTCACCGAGGAGGATTTCGCCTGGGCGACGCTCAAGCTGATGGAGGCGGCCGAGATCCACTGCGGCGGGCGGATCGTCTCGGTGCTCGAGGGCGGTTACGACCTGCAGGGACTTTCGGCCTCCGTCGGCATTCATGTTCAGGCGCTGATGCGCGGCAACGCCGACTTCGACGATCAGCCCACGGATGAAGAGGAGGACGAACTCTGATGGCGGACCACGCGGACATTGCCACCCTTCCCTTCGAGAAGGCGCTGGCCGAACTCGAACAGATCGTGACACGGCTCGAATCCGGCAAGGTCGACCTCGAACAGTCGATCGCCATCTACGAGCGGGGCGAGGCGCTGAAGACGCATTGCGAGAGGCTCCTCAAGGAGGCCGAGGCGCGGATCGAGAAGATCACGCTGAAGCCCGACGGGACGCCATCCGGCAGCGAACCGCTGGATGTCCCTTAAGCAGCGCCTCGACGAGGCGCTGGTGGCGCGCGGGCTCTGCGCCTCGCGCGCGAGGGCGCGGGACGCCGTTCTGCGCGGCACGGTGAGGATCGACGGCGAAGTGGCCTCAAGGCCCTCGCAGGGTGTGGGACCAGGCCATGCGATCACCATCAGCGATCCGGCCAAGGACTATGTCTCGCGCGCCGCGCTGAAGCTGAAGCACGGGCTTTCGCATTTCGGGATCTCGCCCCGGGGCAAGACCTGCCTCGACATCGGGGCGTCCACCGGCGGGTTCACGCAGGTTCTGCTGGAGCAGGGTGCATCTCACGTGACGGCGATCGACGTGGGTCACGGGCAGATGAAGCTCGATGACCCGCGCATCACGCTGATCGAGGGGCTCAACGCGCGCGATCTCGGCGCGGAACATCTGAAGGCGCCGGTTCAGCTCATCGTCTGTGATGTGAGCTTCATCTCGCTGAAGCTGGCCCTGCCGCGGGCGCTGGACCTCGCGGAGGAGGGGGCGGAGCTGGTGGCGCTGATCAAGCCGCAGTTCGAGGCCGGGCGGGAGGCGGTCGGCAAGGGCGGCGTGGTGAGTGACCCCGCGGTGCATGAGAGGGTGTGCGGGGAGATCGTCGCATTTCTCGAAGCCCAAGGCTGGCGCGTGCTGGGTGTCACGGATTCGCCGGTCGAGGGCGGGGATGGAAACCGGGAGTTCCTGGTGGGAGCGGTGAAGGCCGCCTGAGGACCGTTTCCCTCCCCCTTGTGGGGAGGGACCAAGGGTGGGGGTCACTCCGAAGGTTCAGCTTGTTCTTGTGTCAGGATTGCTGGCGCTTCCCAACCCCCACCCCTACCCCTCCCCACAAGGGGGAGGGGAACCCAGTGGGGTCAATCAGGAATTATATCCTTGACTTTTATTCCTAAACATGCCAGAATGCAGGCATGGTCCTTCTGCTGCTTCACGTTCTCAATCTGATCCTAGCCCACCTGGCCGCGGTGGCGGAGGAAGTGGTCGGCCAGCACGATGGCCATCATGGCCTCGCCCACCGGGACTGCGCGGATTCCGACGCAGGGGTCGTGGCGGCCCTTGGTCATCACGTCGGTTTCCTCGCCCTTGGCGGTAATGGTCTTGCGGGTCTGCAGGATCGAGGAGGTGGGCTTGACGGCGAAACGGACGACCACGTCCTGCCCCGTCGAGATGCCGCCCAGAATGCCGCCGGCGTGGTTCGAGAGGAATTCCGGCTTGCCGTGGTGCATGCGGATCTCATCCGCGTTCTGCTCGCCCGAGAAGGCGGCGGCCTCGAAGCCCGCGCCGATCTCCACGCCCTTGACCGCATTGATGCTCATCATGGCCGCGGCCAGGTCCTGGTCGAGCTTGCCGTAGAGGGGAGCGCCCCATCCGGCGGGAACGCCGCTCGCCGTCACCTCGATCACCGCGCCGCAGGAGGAGCCCGCCTTCCTGACACCGTCGAGATAGTCCTCATAGAACTTCGCGGCCTTGGCATCGGGCGTGAAGAAGGGATTGCTGTCGACCTCCGACCAGTCCCAGTTGGTGCGGTCGATCTTGTGGGGACCCATCTGGACAAGGGCGCCGCGGATCGTGACACCCGGAATGATCTTGCGGGCCACCGCACCCGCGGCGACGCGCGCCGCCGTCTCCCGCGCGGAAGAGCGGCCGCCGCCCTTGTAGTCGCGGATCCCGTATTTCGCCTGATAGGTGAAGTCGGCGTGGCCCGGGCGGAAGCTGTCACGGATCGCCGCATAGTCCTTGGAGCGCTGGTCGACGTTCTCGATCATCAGCATGATGGGCGTTCCCGTGGTGACGGGACCCTGCGTGCGCTCGTCCTCGAAGACGCCGGAGAGGATCTTCACCTGGTCCGGCTCCTGGCGCTGGGTGGTGAAGCGCGACTGGCCGGGGCGGCGCTTGTCGAGGAAGGCCTGGATCTCCTCCGCGGTGAGCGGGATGTTCGGCGGGCAGCCGTCGACGATGCAGCCGATGGCGGGGCCATGGCTTTCGCCGAAGGTGGTGATACGGAAGAGATGGCCGAAGCTGTTGTGCGACATGGGGTTCTTGCTTTCCTTCCCCCTCCCCCTTGTGGGGAGGGCCGGGGTGGGGGTCGGGCGGTGCCAGACAGATAAACTCAAACTGAATCGGTGAGGTCGGAGCGACCCCCACCCCTACCCCTCCCCACAAGGGGGAGGGGAACTTCTTGGGACGTGGGTCTAATCCGCTCCGATGGTCGCGTCAAACCACTCGGCCGTGCCGCCGTCCAGCTTGCAGTAGTAGCCCTGGCGCATGGCGAGTTCGACCAGGTCGCGGCGCGGCAGGCCGGCGATCTCCGCAATCAGGCAGCGGCCGATGGCGCCATGGGCGACGACCACGGTGGGGCGGTCCAGCCCGTCGAGCCACTGGTTGATGCGGGCGTGGCCGTCCTCATAGCTTTCGCCGGACTCGGGACGCCAGAAATAGCGGTCCTCCGGGTGGGCGGGATAGACGGGCGAGGCCTTGAGCTCCCAGAAGGGCTTTCCCTCCCAGACGCCGAAGCCAAGCTCCGTGACGGCGGGCTCGATGGCCACGCGGGTCTGGACCAGTTCCAGCGCATCGGAGATGTAGCCCATGGTCTGGCGGGCGCGGGTGAGCGGGCTCACCACATAGTGGGCGTCTCTCGGAAGGCCCGGAAGGCGGGCGATGGCGCGGGCGACGGCGCGGGCCTGGACGTGGCCCCTCTCGTTCAGCGGCGTATCGGTCCAGCCCTGGATGAGACCCTGGACGTTCCAGTCGGTCTCGCCGTGGCGGACGAAATAGATGGGTGGCCGGTCCCTACTCACCGCTGCCGTTCACCGTGATATCCGGCGCATCCGGGTGCTTCATGCCGACGATGTGGTAGCCCGCATCGACATGCAGGATCTCGCCGGTGACGCCGCGGCCGAGATCGGAGAGGAGGTAGAGGCCGGAATCGCCCACCTCGTCCGTCGTCACCGTGCGCCGTAGCGGCGAATTGTATTCGTTCCAGCGGAGGATGTAGCGGAAGTCGCCGATGCCTGAGGCGGCGAGCGTCTTGATGGGGCCGGCGGAGATGGCGTTGACGCGGATCGCCTTGGGCCCCAAGTCGGCGGCGAGATAGCGCACCGAGGCCTCGAGCCCGGCCTTGGCGACACCCATCACGTTGTAATGCGGCATCCACTTCTCGGCACCGTAATAGGTGAGGGTGAGGAGCGAGCCGCCATTGTTCATCAGCTTCTCGGCGCGCTGGGCGACGGCGGTGAAGGAATAGACGCTGATCAGCATCGTTTTCGAGAAGTTCTCGGCGGTCGTGTCGACGTAGCGGCCGGTCAGCTCGTCCTTGTCGGAGAAGGCGATGCAGTGGACGACGAAATCGAGCGAGCCCCAGCTCTTCGCGATGGTCTCGAAGCTCTGGTCGAGCGAGGCGACGTCGGTCACGTCGCAGGGGACGACGATCGAGGAGCCCACCTCGGCGGCCAGCGGCTCCACCCGCTTCCTGAGCGCCTCGCCCTGATAGGTGAAGGCGAGTTCGGCACCATGCGCGGCACAGGACTTGGCGATGCCCCAGGCAATGGACCGGTTGTTCGCAACGCCCATGACCAGGCCGCGCTTGCCAGCCATCAAACCCTTGTTATCGCTCATGATTGACCGCCCGGAATGAAGGAGCCGGGAGGCGTCCCGGCGGCGCGTTAATTGACACAAGTCCATTGGCAGGTCCACTGGAAAGAAAATGCCGGGCGGCGCGGGCTTCAGCCACATGACTGCACACATGGCTGCTGGTCTCCGGCAGTGGTTGATCCGTACTCGGCCCGGGTGGCATAAGCATTCGAGAAACGGAAACAACACATGGCCTTGAGCGACATTTCCAAGCTGACCGCATCGGCGGGCTTCACCGAGCGGAACGATCCCTTCAACCTCTTCGGCGAATGGCTGAAGGAGGCGGAAGCCTCCGAACCCAACGACCCCAACGCCATGGCGCTCGCCACGGTGGATGAGGAGGGGCTGCCCAACGTGCGCATGGTCCTGCTCAAGGGCTTCGACGAGCGCGGCTTCGTGTTCTACACCAATTTCGAGAGCCAGAAGGGCCAGGAGATCCTCGGCACCATGAAGGCGGCGCTGGTGTTCCACTGGAAGTCACTCCGGCGCCAGGTACGGGTGAGGGGCATCGTGGAAGAGGTCTCGAAGGCGGAGGCGGATCAGTATTTCGCCTCAAGGCCGCGGGACAGCCGGATCGGCGCCTGGGCCTCGCAGCAGTCGCGCCCGCTCGAAAGCCGCTTCGCGCTCGAGACGGCGGTGGCGCTCAACACCGCGAAATACGCGATCGGCGAGGTGCCGCGCCCGTCGCACTGGTCCGGCTTCCGCATCAAGCCGCTGTCGATCGAGTTCTGGCACGACCGGCCGTTCCGGCTGCATGACCGCGTGGTGTTCCGCCGCGCGGGCGACGCGGCCGACTGGTCCAAGGCGAGGCTCTATCCGTGAACGCCACACCCGATGCCGAACGCAAGACACTGATCCTCACCGGCGCCTCGCGCGGCATCGGGCACGCCACGGTGAAGCGCTTCTCGACGGCGGGATGGCGCGTCATCACCTGCTCGCGCCAGCCCTTCCCGGAGGATTGCCCGTGGGACGCGGGGCCCGAGGACCACATCGTGGTGGACCTCGCCTCCTCCGAGGACACGCATGCGGCCATCGCCCAGATGAAGGAGCGGCTGAAGGCGCAAGGGTCCAAGCTGCACGCGCTGGTCAACAACGCGGCGATCAGCCCGAAGAAGCCGGGCGGCGGCAGGCTCAACACCATCGAGACATCGGAACAGGACTGGAAGACGGTGTTCCAGATCAACTTCTTCGCGCCGGTGATGCTGGCGCGCGGGCTGATGGACGAGCTCGTCGCGGCCAAGGGCGCGGTGGTGAACGTCACCTCGATTGCGGGCTCGCGCGTTCATCCCTTTGCGGGTGCCGCCTATTCGACATCGAAGGCGGCACTCGCCTCGCTCACGCGGGAGATGGCGGCGGACTTCGGCCCCTTTGGCGTGCGCGTCAACTCGATCTCGCCCGGGGAAATCGAGACGTCGATTCTTTCTCCGGGTACGGAGAAACTGGTGGCGCAGATTCCGCAGCGCCGCCTGGGCCAGCCGGAGGAGGTGGCGAGGGCCATCTATTTCCTGTGCACCGACCAGTCGAGCTATGTGAACGGTGCGGAACTTCACATCAACGGCGGACAGCATGTCTAACCAGGGCCTGCGGCCCGAGACCGTGGCGGCGCATGCGCTGCGCGCGGTTGATCCCGAGACGGGTGCTGTGGTGCCGCCGATCCACACCTCCTCGACCTATGCCCGCGATGAGAACTACGCGCCGAAGCTGAAGGAGAACTACGTCCGCAACGGCAGCCCGACGCTGTGGCAGGCGGAGGAGACGATCGCGGCGCTGGAGGGCGGGACCTCGGCATTGCTCTTTGCCTCCGGCATGGCGGCGATCGCGACGCTGCTTGAAACGGTGCCGCAGGGTGCGCATGTGGCTGCACCTGATGTGATGTATTACGGCACGCGCGACTGGCTGAAGCGGCTCGAAGGGCTGGGGCGGATCTCGCTCACGCTGTTCGATCCACGTGCGCCGGGTGCGCTGGAGAAGGCGGTGCGGAAGGGCACCGACCTCGTGTGGATCGAAACACCGCTGAACCCGACCTGGGACGTGATCGACATCGAGGCCGCGGCGGAGACCGCGCATGAGGTGGGCGCCCTTCTCGCCGTCGATGCGACGGCGACGGCGGCGGTGACGACGCAGCCGTTGAAGCTCGGCGCCGACATCGTGTTCCATTCGGCGACGAAATATCTCAACGGCCACTCCGACGTGCTGGCGGGCGTGCTGGTGACAAGGGCCGAGACGCCGCGCTGGAGCGAGCTCCGCATGCTGCGCACCAAGATGGGTGCCCCGCTGCCGCCGCTCGAATGCTTCCTGCTGATGCGCGGCATGCGCACCCTCTTCGTGCGCTACCGCCAGGCCTCCGCCAATGCGCTGGCGATCGCCCGGCGTTTCGAGGGCCACCCGAAGGTCGAAGGCGTGCTCTATCCGGGGCTCGCCTCGCATGCAGGCCATGCGATTGCGGCCCGCCAGATGCGGGACGGGTTCGGCGGCATGATGTCGATCCTGGTGAAGGGCGGCTTCGCGGACGCGCAACGCTTCTGCACGAGGCTCAAGGTGATCGTGCCGGCGACGTCACTGGGCGGTGTCGAGAGCCTCGCCGAGCACAGGAAGACGGTGGAAGGCCCGACGAGCCCGGTGCCCGACAATCTGGTGCGGATCTCGGTCGGGATCGAGCATGTGGATGACCTGATCGGGGACATCGAGCAGGCCTTGGCGGGACTCTGACGACGAAAAAACTAAACCGCCTTGGCGTGCCTGTTGGGCGCTGACACGAAATGCGTGTCGAAGGCGGCGGCGACGGTGCGCAGGAAGAGGCGGTGCTTCGGGGTAACACTGATGCGGGAGCCTGAGACGGTCGCGATGCCCGCGTGCACGGCGTGGGCGAGCTTCTCGGGCACGTCGTCGAAGATCGAGGGCGCGAAACCGTGGCGCATGGCGATGGCCGCGGCATCGACCGAGAGATCACACATCAGGCGCTCGATCACCTCCGAACGCATGCGGTCTTCCTCGGTCGTTGCAAGGCCGCGCGTGACGGGGCTCTCGTTGCGCTCGAGCTTTTGCGACCATTCGAGCGTGTCGCGGGCCGACTGGTAGAAGCCTTGGCCGAACTCGCCGATGGCCGATGCGCCGAAGGCCAGGAGCGCATCCGAGACGTCGGTGGTGTAGCCCTGGAAATTGCGGCGCATGGTGCCGGCACGGGCGGCCCTGGTCAGCTCGTCATGCTCCAGCGCAAAGTGATCAAGCCCGATTGAGGCATAGCCATGGGCGTTCAACTCACGCTCGATGGTGGTCGCCTGGGCATAGCGCTCGCGCACGCCGGGGAGATCGGCGTCGCTGATCATCTTCTGGTGCTTCTTGAACCACGGCACATGGGCATAGCCGAAGACCGAGATGCGGTCGGGCCTGAGCGAGGCCGCCTGCTCCGCCGTCTTCGCAACGCTCTCGACCGTCTGGGCGGGAAGGCCATACATCAGGTCGAAGTTGACCGAGGTGAAGCCCGCCTCGCGCAGGAAGTCATTGGCCGCGGAAACGAGTCCGAAGGTCTGGAGCCGGTTGATCTTCATCTGCACTGGTGTCGCGAAATCCTGCACACCGAAGCTGATGCGGGTGAAGCCCATGCCGGCGAGCACGCGCGCGCGCTCCCGCGTCAAGGTGCGGGGATCCGATTCAAGCGCCACCTCGCCGCCCGCCGCCAGGCCGAA
The DNA here is from genome assembly GCA_020252385.1 of Aestuariivirga sp. Taxonomy (GTDB): domain Bacteria; phylum Pseudomonadota; class Alphaproteobacteria; order Rhizobiales; family Aestuariivirgaceae; genus Aestuariivirga. The sequence continues at coordinate 152 of JADCDC010000242.1, read as the reverse complement.
GCCCTTGTCGATGGCTTCGACGATCTCGCCGATGTGGAGATCGTCCAGATAGGTGGGCGTGCCGCCGCCGAAATGGAGATGCGTGACCTTGCCCTTGCGGCCCTGGAAGAGCGCTGCGGAGCGGCGGATGTCCTTCAGCAGGAACTCGACGT
>JADCDC010000241.1 GCA_020252385.1 Aestuariivirga sp. | reverse complement strand
TTGCCCGCCCCCGAGCGGGCAATCTTCTTCGCCGCCACCAAAGAGGATGCCACGGTCAAGCCGTGGCATGACGAACATGCGGGAAGCATCGCCCGCCCCCGGAGCGGGCAATCCTCTTCGTGGCAACCAAGGAAGATGCCACGGTCAAGCCACGCTCCCCCCTCTCGTCATTGCCCGCCCCCGAGCGGGCAATCTTCTTCGCCGCCACCAAAGAGGATGCCACGGTCAAGCCGTGGCATGACGAACATGAGCGAAGCATCGCCCGCCCCCGAGCGGGCAATCCTCTTCGTGGCAACCAAGGAAGATGTCACGGTCAAGCCGTGGCATGACGAAACAGGAAAGGCCAGTGTCTCCAGATTCCTCAGCGCATGCCCTGCGCGGCGGCCTGCAGCGGCATGGAACTCGCGGAGCCTGCTTCCTTCTCCGCCAGCATTTCCACCCGGCGCAATTCCTGCTCCTCGGTGGCAAGCGCCTGCTGGGCTTCGGCCATCTGGTCCTTCAGTTCGGTGATGGAGCGCATCAGGTTGTCGCGGCGGCCGCGCGCCGCCTTGGCGGAGAGCGAATAGTTGAAGTGCGAAGGGTCCGTCACGCCGTTGCGGGCTTCCTCATGCTTCACCTGGGCGTCCAGGTCCTCGTATTTGCGCATGAAATCCTGGATCATGAACTCCATGTCGGCAACCTGCCGGCGCTTTTCCTCGGTGCGGAAACGGTGCAACCTGAGGAGCGTCTCGCGTGAACGCATGTTTGACCCCTACTCTACTCAACATACTGACGGGACCACGAAGATGGTCCCTTTTCACGATTCCGCGAATCAACTAGGCAAAAGATTCCGGTTCATGACCGGGATGCATCTTGGACCCGGCAAGCTTAAGGGCGGGTAAACCGGCCAGATGCCCCGGGAGCCGGCAAGGGTTGCGCCGTTGCGCCGCCGCGATGTCTACATGTGGTAGGCGCAGGTCCTGCGCACCGCTGCATCTCGGCAAGTCCGTCAATGGGTTGCGTATGGTGAATTAGGGTTTGTTAACCTTTCCCAGCGTATCTTGAGCGTCAATGTTAACGGTTTGGTTGTGCGCAAGGCCGGAAAAGGCCGCGCCGGCCGGGTGGGGGCTCCTTTCGGCGGAGCCTGGAGCATAGGGGATAGAAATGCGGGTTTTGCTGATCGAGGACGATACCGCGACGGCCCAGAGCATCGAACTGATGCTCAAGTCGGAGGGGTTCAACGTCTACACCACCGACCTCGGCGAGGAAGGGGTGGATCTCGGCAAGCTCTATGACTACGACATCATCCTGCTCGACCTGAACCTGCCCGACATGTCGGGCTACGAGGTGCTGAAGACGCTCCGCGTCGCCAAGGTCAACACGCCGATCCTCATCCTCTCGGGCCTCGCCGGCATCGAGGACAAGGTGCGGGGCTTGGGCTTCGGCGCCGACGATTACATGACCAAGCCCTTCCACAAGGACGAGCTGGTGGCGCGCATCCACGCCGTCGTCCGCCGCTCCAAGGGCCATGCGCAGTCGGTCATCGTCACCGGCGATCTCTGCGTCAACCTCGACACCAAGACGGTCGAAGTCGGTGGTGCCCGCGTGCACCTCACCGGCAAGGAATACCAGATGCTGGAGCTGCTCTCGCTCCGCAAGGGCACGACGCTGACGAAGGAAATGTTCCTCAACCACCTCTACGGCGGCATGGACGAGCCCGAGCTCAAGATCATCGACGTCTTCATCTGCAAGCTCAGGAAGAAGCTCGCCAACGCCGCGGGCGGCAAGAACTTCATCGAAACCGTCTGGGGCCGCGGCTACGTGCTCCGCGAAAACGCCCCCCCGATGGGCGAGGACCTCCGCGAAAGCGCGTGAGGCGGAACTGAGCACCCTCGCCGCCTTTCGTCACGGCCCACCTCTCCCTCCCTCTCGTCATTGCCCGCCCCCCGAGCGGGCAATTCTCTTCGCGACCACCTCTCCCTCCCTCTCGTCATTGCCCGCCCCCGAGCGGGCAATCCTCTTTGCCTACCCCCGATTGAACAGTAAGATGTTTTGCGATATCCCTTGCATCAATGGCGAGCGGATTCTGCTACATCATGACGAACCGCCCTCGCGGCGTCCTCTACGTGGGCGTCACGAGCAATCTGCCGCGGCGTGCCTATGAACACCGCATGGGACTTCTCGACGGCTTCACCAGCCGCTACGCCCTGACACGGTTGGTGCATTACGAGCAATACCCACTCATCGTCGATGCCATACAGCGCGAGAAGACGCTCAAGCGCTGGACCCGCGCCTGGAAGATCGCCCTCATCGAAAGGGACAACCCCGGCTGGGCCGACCTCTACGATCAACTCCTGTGAGCGCCGCCCCCTTCCCCCCTCTCGTCATTGCCCGCCCCCGAGCGGGCAATCCTCTTTGCGGCCGCGTGCAGAAGATGCCACGGTCAAGCCGTGGCATGACGAACTGGAGGAAGCCGGAGCCCGCCCCCCTCTCGTCATTGCCCGCCCCCGAGCGGGCAATCCTCTTCGCGGGCACCAAAGAAGATGCCACGGTCAAGCCACCGCCTGACGACACCTCTGGACGCGTCACCCTGGCCTGACACCAGGTCGCGTCATTTATTCCTTATGAAAATTTTCAGAAGCCGGCGGCGGGCCCGTCCAGCGAGATTGCCGGCAACCGGATTGCAACGAAAATCAACGAAAACGCAACATTTGGCAACGAACGCCAACGTCCGTTGCAACGAACCGGACCATGCCGCAGGCTACGCCGCAGTCACCACCACGTCCGCGCCATCCATGCCCATGCTGAGGCTGAGGCCTGCCGAGCGCGCCAGCTGCTTGGCGTAATAGGGCTGCACCAGCCGGGCATCCAGCGCCGTCAGCTCCAGCGTTCCTTCCAGCACCTGGGCGATGGCGTCGGGCACCTTGGCGCGGTCGCCCTCGGCGCGCGCGGTGAAGCGGTCGCCCTCGACCGACACCGTCACCACGCCGCCGCGCGGGATGCCCGCCATCGCCATCAGCAGCATGTTGAGGACAAGCTTGACCTGCTGCTTGGGGCGGTTCTCGCGCGGCGCCTGCCAGTCGAGCTTCACCTTTTCCGCGCCGACGAATGCCTTGGCGATCTCGCCTGCCTCGCCCATGTCGATGAGCGCTCCCGCGGAGCCCGCCGCGCCGAAGGCGATGCGGCAGAACTTGAGCTTCGCCGCCGCCGTGCGCGCCGAACTGCGCACCATGTCGAGGGCCGTTTCCTTCGTCTCGGGGTCCATCTCGGGATCGTCGATCAGCTCAAGGCCGTTGGCGATGGCGCCCACGGGCGAGATCACGTCATGGCAGACGCGGCTGCACAGCAATGCGGCGAGGTCGAGATCGGAAAGCTTGGCGTCGGCGAAGGTGACGTCGGACATGGTGCAGCCCCGGAGAGTGATTCGTGTGTCTGTTGTACCATCGGAGCAAGAGAATTTCCGCATTGACTGAGACGGCGTTCGCGACCATGAAGCGCCCGCAGCCCGCCGGAGTCCCTGTTGCGATGAAACCCGTGCCGACCCCCTTCATGCAGTCGTTGATCGATCTCGCGGTCCTGGCCGGCGCGGAGATCATGGCGATCTATGCGACCGACTTCTCCGCCAAGGCCAAGGGCGACCTGACGCCGGTGACGGAGGCGGACGAGGCGGCCGAAAAGATCATCCTGGCGGGCCTTGCGAAGATCGGCGGCGGCCTGCCGGTGATCTCGGAGGAAGCCGCCTCGGCGGGCCGCATCCCCGAGGTGGCGGAGCGCTTCTTCCTGGTCGACCCGCTCGACGGCACCAAGGAGTTCATTTCCAAGAACGGCGAGTTCACCGTCAACATCGCGCGCGTCGAGTATGGCGTTCCGACTGCCGGCGTCGTCTATGCGCCAGCCCTCAAGCGCATCTTCTGGGGCGAGGCCGGCCACGGCGCCGCACAGGGCCGGATCGAGGGCGACGCGGCCTCCCACTGGCAGGGCCTGCAGGTGCGTGCGATGCCGGCCGATGGCGCGGTGGTGGTCGCCAGCCGCTCGCACCGCGATGCGGCCACCGACGACTACCTCAAGAAGGTCAAGGTCAAGTCCCTCTGCTCGGCTGGTTCGTCTTTGAAGTTCTGCCTCGTCGCCTCCGCGGAGGCCGATCTCTACCCGCGCTTCGGCCGCACCATGGAATGGGATACGGCGGCGGGCCACGCCGTGCTGCTGGCGGCGGGCGGCCGCGTGGTGACGGTCGAAGGACCTGACCTCACCTATGGGAAGCGGGCGCGCGGCTACGACAATCCGGGCTTCATCGCCAGCGCCTGAACCGCGCCCGGGACTTGACGAAGCATTAACCAACCCGCAATCCGGCCCTGCTAGCCTCACTTTCCGAACGGGGTGCCGCCACGGACTTGCCACGAGTGCTTGGCATGAACCGATGGCACCTCCGGCCACGTGTGGAGTTTGAGGAACCTGTCATGAAAAAACCGCTGATTGCCGCCCTGGCCCTTGCGCTCATTGGCGCAGTGCCGCTTGCCGCTGCCGCGCAGACCACCTCCTCCGTCTCCAAGGCGGAGCAGAGTGGCGACACCTACACGACCGAGGAGATCCTGGGCGTCGGCCATTCCTTCTTCGGCAGGACGACGCGGGGCCTCGCCACGGCCGTCGAATATGTGTTCCAGCGCCAGGGCGAGCCCACGGCCTATATCGTGGGCGAGGAGGCGGCGGGTTCCTTCGTCGGCGGCCTGCGCTATGGCGAGGGCACGATCTACTACAAGAACGGCACCAAGCAGCGGATCTACTGGCAGGGGCCCTCGGTCGGCTTCGACTTCGGCGCCAACGGCTCGCGCAGCCTCGTCCTCGTCTACAATTCCACGAGCCCGGAGGACCTCTACACGCGCTTCGGCGGGGTCGAGGGATCGGCCTATTTCGTGGGCGGCCTCGGCGTCAACTTCCAGGCCAAGGACGACATCATCCTGGCGCCGATCCGCACCGGCGTGGGCGCCAGGCTCGGCGCCAATGTCGGCTATCTCAAGTATTCCGGCCGGCCCAACTGGAACCCGTTCTGACGCAACGCCAGCCCGTCCGTTCGGCGCTGGCATTCGCCGGCCGCATTGGCTAAAAAGTCAGGATTGCCGGAGACGCGATGACGGGCACCGAGACTATACTGCTGATCGTCCTGGGCTTTTCGCTGGCCAGCCTGATCGGGCTGTTCCTCGGGCGTGCGCTGTGGACGACGGCCTTGAAGCTCGGCGCCAGGCGCATGCAGCGGCAGGTGCCCTCCTCCCTTGTCGGCCTCCAGACCGAGCGTGACCGGCTGCGCGCCGAATACGCCATGCTGGCGCAGCGATTGGGTGCTCGCCTCGAGGAGGCGAAGCTCCGGCATGCCGAGAGCATGGCGGAGGTCAGCCGCCATCGCAATCGTCTGCAGCAAATCGAGCGCAGCGAGGGCACGCGCAATGCCGAGATCGCGCAGCTGCGCGCCCGGGTGAGCGGGCTCGAAGCCGCCCTCGCGGACGGCAAGGCGCAGGAAGCCGAACTCCGCCAGGCGCTTGCCGCAAAGGAAGAGGCCTTCCGCAAGCTCCGCAAGAAGCGTGGCTACGAGGGCCACAAATTCGCCGAGGAGCCGGTTCCCCCCGTCCCGCCCCTCGACCCCGAACTCCGCCTCCGCCAGCGCATCGACAAGCTCAGCGAACTGGCCAAGGCCAAGCCCGCCGAGGATCCCGTCTTCAGCGATGACATCTCCGAGAAAGTCGCCGAGGCCGAACGCCAGACCCGCGATCTCGAAACCGAACTCCAGTCCCTCGACACCACCTGGCCCGCCCCCGCCCCCGCCGACAACATCATCCTCCTCCCCAACCGTCGCGACCA
>JADCDC010000240.1 GCA_020252385.1 Aestuariivirga sp. | reverse complement strand
GGTCCACCACGGACACCAGAAGCAACTGTTCTTGCTCGGCCTGCGTCAGAGCGGCCAGATGTTTCCATTGACGCACCGTGGCGGTCAGCAGGTCGACATCGGCCCCAGGCGCCATGCGGGCGATGACGGCTGCGACATTGGCAGGCTTCACGGGGGCCGCACCCCGCGCCGTCTGGATGCGCGCCGCGGGCGGGTCCAGCGTGGTCTGGAGCGCGAGCGCGTCGGCAAGCGTCACAAACACCGCGGGATCGCCACCTGAATTGAGCGCATTCTCGACGACGCCGACCACGCGAAATCGGTCCCTCCCCAGCATTATAGTATCGCCGAGCGTCAGGCCGGTCTTGCGGTCGGCAAGGAGTTCGAAGTGGCTGGCACTGATGCCGCGGCCTTCGGCGATCCTTTGCGGCCCGCCAAGGCGTCCGGGTTCGAAACCGATGACGTAGAGCCGCATGGCGCGGTCTCCATGGCTGGTCTCGACTGTCTGGTAGGTGATGGCACCCGCCTCGCTCACCCCCGGCATGCGCGCCACGGCATCGCGCGTTGCCGCGGGGATGTTGGAGGCCTCCGCGAAGGGGCCCTTGGTTCCGGCCTCCACCACCCAGATGTCGGCCTGTGGAGCCTTCACCACCGCCAGCGCTTCCACCACCAGCCCGTTGTAGATGCCGATCATCGCGAGGACGACTGTCATCAGCAGTCCGAGCCCCAGGCAGGTAAGCACGAAGCGGAACAACCCGTGGCGGATGTCCTTCACGGCCAGGTTCATGGCGCGTCCTCGATGCGCGCGAGGCGACCTTCGTCCGCGCCCTTGGGGGGCAAGGCAACGACGAATGCGCCCTCGGGCACGCCCGCCGTCACCTCCACACGGCCGCGGTCGTCGCGGGCGCCGAAGGTCAGTTCCGCCTGGGTGAGCCGCCCATCCTGCACCAACCACGCCCTGCCGCGATGCCCCTCGAAGCCAGAGATGGCCATTTCGGGAACCATGAGCGCGGATTCCCGCAGACCCGTGGTGATCCTGACCTCCGCCTGCTCGCCCAGATACATGGGCTCCGGGCAGTCCGTACAGGTCAGCCACACGCGGCGCTCCTCGTTCACGCGGTCGCTCTCAAGGCCGATCCTCGCCACGATCCCGTTGAAAGTATCCTGCGGCCGGGAACGCAGCCGGATCGTCCCCTGCTGGCCTAGCGCCAACTGGCCCGCGCGCTCCTCATCGATATAGGCCTGGATCCAGACCGTGCCGGGATCGATCAGCGTGAAGATGGGATCACCAGACTTCACCACCGTCCCGGGCTCCGCATGGCGTGCGACGATCACGGCATCGAATGGCGCCGCAAGGCCGTGATGGGCGAGCAGCGTCTCTTCCAGCTGAAGGGCGGCCGCGGCATCTTCCTTCTCGGCGCGGATCAGGTTCACATCTGCCTCCGCCACCGCCAGGTCGGCGCGCGCCACGTCTTCGTCACGCTGCGCCTCTTCGGCCCCTTGCGCGGAGGCCACGTCGCGCCGCACCAGGCTCTGCTGCCGCTTGTTGGCTGCTTCGCGTTGCGCCAGTTGTGCGCGTGCCCGGTCCACGGCAGCACCGGCCTTGGCGAGGTTCGCCGTATTGGCTGCCATCACCGCCTGGGCGCGGGCTACGCGCGCCTCCTGCTCGGCCGGATGGAGTGTTGCCAGTTCCTGGCCTTTGGAAACCCTGTCGCCGGCATCGGCGGAGAGCGTACTGAGCGCCGCACCAGCCTCGAAACCGATCCGGCTCAGCACCCGCGCCTCCACGGTGCCAAGACCATAGATCCGCAGGGGAACGGCCGTTTCCGACCGAACCACCGCGACGCTCAGCGGCCGCTCCATGACGAACAGCACCGCCGCCCCGATCGCCAGCACCGCAAGCGACCCGAAAATCCAAAGCCTTCGCATGGGTCAGCCTCTCCTCGACTGCCACCCTATCGCAACCTGTCGTGCGTTACTTGATGCAGATCATCCATGTTTAGCAAATCAAACAGAAATCCCTGCTGCAACACAGGAAGTGAGGCGAATCCTTCACAGCGCCCGTCAGAGAGGACAAGCCGGAGTCGAAGAGGGAGTAGAGGATGGCGATCGGCAGCGAGCCAAAAACGGTCCCGTCGTTAGCGCGTCACAATCGAACTCGTCGCTCCACACGGGCACCGGCACGGCGCCAACGTCGCTAACCGCGCGCGCAATGGCCTCATCGCACAATATGGGACCGGCCTGGGTAAAACCTTTCGTAAACCTCCGCACGCCGCTGACGGCGGTCCGGTTTGAATGTTAGCGGAACGCAAGTTCCGCCTGGCTGAAATGGGAAATGCTCATATCGTTTCTCCTCGGTGGCTTCGGCCTGCGATGTCCACTGCGGAGGTCCCGGGGCGTGCCGGGAACTCAATAGCGCTCAACCAGCACGCCCATATATGTTACGGCTGACCGAGATCAGCCGTACGGCTGGCGAAAGCTCATGCCGACCTGGCGGGCTCTGGACAGGTTCGCCGTCATCCTCATCACCGTGCTCGATCCGCCCCCCATGCGGCGTCTCCCGCGGTCTCCACGCTTGATGGGTAGGGGTCCCCTAGGAGATCATTACCAGAACGCACCGGAAAGTCGTTTCCGGAATCGGGCAGTTTCTTTCCGATCAAAGCGGGAACAAGCCATCACCCGGGGAAACACGCCGACGTCCTGCATGACGGAGCGGCTCTCATTATCCCGTTGCAGCGCTGAACTAATACTTCACCGTGAAGTTCAAATATGCTCCCCACCAGTCTTCGGTCCTTCCCTTCCCGAGCTCGCGCAGCCCTTCACCTGGTATCGACAATGCACCGCCGGCTGTGAGGAACAGGTTCTGCGTGAGTAGACGGGTGTATTCGAGATAGAAGTCATCCGACAGGTTC
>JADCDC010000024.1 GCA_020252385.1 Aestuariivirga sp. | reverse complement strand
TTCAGCAACCGCGAGCACATCATGGGTGTCAAGGTAAGCGCCACGAAGCCCGACACGATGACGGCACCCGCCAGCGTCACCGCGAATTCGAGGAACAGCCTGCCGGTGCGCCCGGGCGTGAAGGCGATGGGCGCATAGACGGCGGCGAGCGTCAGCGTCATGGCGATGACGGCGAAGCCGATCTCGCGTGCGCCCTTGATCGCCGCGCCGAAGGGCCGCATGCCCTCCTCGATGTGGCGGTAGATGTTCTCCAGCACCACGATCGCATCGTCGACGACGAGGCCGATCGCCAGCACCATGGCCAGCAGCGTCAGCGTGTTCACCGTGAGGCCCGTCGCATACATGATGGCGAAGGTGGCAATCAGCGACACGGGGATCGTGACGATGGGGATCAGTGCTGCCCGGAAGGAGTGCAGGAACAGGAAGATGATCACGAGGACGAGGCCGATCGCCTCGAGGATGGTCTTGAACACGTTCTCGATCGAGCGGTCGATGAACACGGTCGAATCGAAGCCGACGACGATCGAGGTGCCCTCCGGCAGTTCCGCGTTGAGGCGCGGCAGGAGCTCGTTCACCTCGCGCGCCACGTCGAGCGGGTTGGCGACCGCCGTCTTGACGACACCGACCGAGATCGCGGTCTGGCCATTGTAGCGGCTCTCGCGCCGCACATCCGCGGTGCCAAGCTCGACCTTCGCCACGTCGCCGAGGCGCACCTGGCGGCCGCCTCCCTCCTTCAGCACGATCGCGGCGAATTCCTCCGCCGTGCCGAGTGCGGTGCGCGACAGCACGGTGAACTCGCGCTCGACACTTTCGATGCGCCCTGCCGGAATGTCGGCGTTCTGGTTGCGGATCGCCGTCTCGACGTCCTGCACGGTGAGGCCGTGGCCTGCGAGCCGCGCGGCGTCGATCCACACCCGCATGGCATAGCGCCGCTCGCCGTTGATCGTGACGTCGGCCACACCATCGAGGTTCTTGAAGCGGTTGACCACGATGCGGTCGACATAATCGGTGAGCTCGGCCGCGTTCATGCTGTCGGACTGCATGACGAGGAACATGATGGGCTGTGCGTCGGCCTCGACCTTGGCGATGGTGGGCTCGGTGATCTCCTCGGGCAGCTGCCGCCTGACCCGGCTCACCCGGTCGCGCACATCGCTCGTCGCCGCATCGATGTTGACGGTGGAGCGGAAGCGGATGGTGATGCGGCTCTGCTCTGCGCTTGAGGTCGATTCGATGGTGTCGATGCCCTCGATGCCGGCGAGCGAACCCTCGAGCACCTGGGTCACCTGCGATTCGATGATCGCGGCGGACGCACCCGGATAGTTGGTCTGCACGGAGACCTGCGGCTCGTCGATGTTCGGGTATTCGCGGATCGTTAGGCGCGAGAAGGACATGAGCCCCGCCAGCACCAGGACGAGGCTCAGCACGGTGGCGAAGACTGGCCGCCTGATGCAGAGTTCGGTGAAGCCCATGGCGGCTACTCCGCGGCGGCCGCGGCCGAGACGACCTCGACCTCAGCACCATCGGAGAGCCTGGCGTTGCCCGCCGTCACCACGGCGTCACCCGCGGCGATCCCGTCCAGCACCTCGACCTTGCCATCAAGCCGCTTGCCGAGGCTGACGCGCACCTGCCTCGCCTTGTTGTCGGCGACGACATAGACGAGAGCGCCTTCGCCCCGCTGCACCACGGCCGATTCGGGAACCAGCACCGCCTCGCGCTCCGGCCCCTTGACGGTCACGCGGACGAGCAGACCAGGCCGGAGCTTCATGGCACTGTTGTCAAGCTCGGCGCGCACCTGCAGCGCCCGGCCGTTGACGTCGATCGCCGGATTGAGTGCGGTGATGTTGGCGGTGAAGGTTTCGCCCGGCAGCGCATCGGCGGTGAGGGTGACGCCTGCCGCGTTCGCGACCGCCGCCTGCTGCAGTTCCGGCACGGAGAAGCTGACCTGCAGCCGGTCCACCTTGTCGAGCTGCACCAGCGGCGTTCCGGCATTGACATAGGCGCCTTCCGACACGCTGCGGAAGCCGAGTGCTCCGGGGAAGGGTGCGGCGATCGTCAGCTTGGCGAGCCGCACTTCGGAGGAGACCACGGCGGCGCGCGCCACGTCGCGCGCCGAGAGCGCTTCCTCATAGGCGCTTTCGGCGACGTTGCCTGACTTGCGGAGCTTCTCGTTGCGGGCGTAGTTGGCCTCGGCGAGCTTGAGCCTCGCGCGCGCCTCGGCAAGTTCCGACTGCGCGAGGTCGGTGTCGAACTCGAACAGCGGCGTTCCCTCCGTGACGGTGGCGCCGTCCTCGAACAGCACGCGCGCGACCCGGCCGCTCGTCTCGGGCGCGATGGCGACGGATTCGTCCGCAAGCAGCGTGCCCAGCGCCTCGACGTCATCACTCAATCGTGAAGACTGGGCGCGGGCGGTTTCGACCGGTGTCGGGCCGCGGTTCGGCCTCTGCCCTGCCTGGCGGGGCGCAGTCTCGCCCTTGCCCGCCGCCGGCTGGAGCCCGGCCAGCGCCGCGACGTCGATGCCATAGTGGCGCACACCGAAGGCGGCGGCCGCCACCAGCACCACGCCTGCGAGCAGAATTGCCCATATCCGCATGAATTCGACTTCCTCTCGAGGGCTGACCTTAGGAGCTATCCCCGGCACTTGCCATACGCATGGCCGAGGGTGCCGGACCGAAGACGGTGCAGGGGGCCGGATTCCGTCTTGGCTTCGTGTGATTGTAGCGCGATATGTGCAGGCCCACCGCCTGATTCAAGAAAGGGATTGCCGAGATGAAGACCCGCGCCGCCGTTGCCTTCGAAGCCGGAAAACCGCTCGAGATCGTGGAGGTGGACCTCGAGGGTCCGAAGGCCGGGGAGGTGCTGGTGGAGGTGAAGGCCACGGGCGTGTGCCACACCGATGAGTTCACCCTGTCGGGTGCCGACCCCGAGGGCCTGTTCCCGGCGATCCTCGGTCATGAGGGGGCGGGCGTTGTCGTCGAGGTGGGCCCCGGCGTCACCTCGGTGAAGAAGGGCGATCACGTGATCCCGCTCTACACGCCCGAATGCCGGCAGTGCCCCTCCTGCCTGTCGCGCAAGACGAACCTGTGCACCGCGATCCGCGCCACGCAGGGCCAGGGCTTGATGCCGGACGGCACCTCGCGCTTCTCCTACAAGGGCCAGAAGGTGCACCACTACATGGGCTGCTCGACCTTCTCGAACTACACGGTGCTGCCCGAGATCGCGCTGGCCAAGGTCGACACCGCGGCACCCTTCGACAAGATCTGCTACATCGGCTGCGGCGTTACCACCGGCGTCGGTGCGGTGATCAACACGGCCAATGTCGAGGCGGGCGCCACCGCCATCGTCTTCGGCCTCGGCGGCATCGGCCTCAACGTCATCCAGGGCCTGAGGCTCGCGGGGGCGGACATGATCATCGGCGTCGACATCAACACTTCCAAGAAGGAATGGGGCGAGCGCTTCGGCATGACGCATTTCGTCAACCCCTCGGAGATCGAGGGCGACCTCGTTCCCCATCTCGTCAACATGACGAAGCGCGGCCCGGACCAGATCGGCGGCGCGGACTACACCTTCGACTGCACCGGCAATGTGAAGGTCATGCGCATGGCGCTGGAAAGCTGCCACCGCGGCTGGGGCCAGTCCATCATCATCGGCGTCGCGGGTGCGGGCCAGGAAATCGCCACCAGGCCCTTCCAGCTGGTCACCGGCCGGGTCTGGAAGGGCACGGCCTTCGGCGGCGCGAGGGGCCGCACCGATGTGCCGAAGATCGTCGACTGGTACATGGCGGGCAAGATCGAGATCGACCCGATGATCACCCACACCATGCCCTTGGACGACATCAACACCGCCTTCGACCTCATGCATGAGGGCAAGTCGATCCGCAGCGTGATCCTGTTCTGATGGCGCTCGAGACGAAGTCGCTGTGGAAGTCCCACGGCGGAATGCAGGGCGTCTACACGCATGCGTCCGAGGCCTGCGCCTGCCCGATGACCTTCGCCGTCTTTGTGCCGCCGCATGAGGAAGGCCAGAAGCTTCCCGTGCTCTGGTATCTCTCCGGCCTCACCTGCACCCATGCCAATGTGATGGAGAAGGGCGAGTACCGGAAGGCGGCGGCGGAGCATGGGCTGATCATCGTCTGCCCCGACACGAGCCCGCGCGGCGAGGCGGTTCCCGATGTTCCGGATGACTGGAAGCTCGGCTGCGGTGCGGGCTTCTATGTCGATGCGACGGAGGAGCCCTGGTCGCGGCATTACCGGATGTATACATATGTGACGGAGGAACTGCCCGCCCTCGTCGCGCACCACTTCCCCCTGGCGGACATGACGCGCCAGGGCATCTTTGGCCATTCCATGGGTGGCCACGGGGCGCTCGTCGCAGCGCTCCGGAACCCCGGCCGCTATCGGAGCTGCTCGGCCTTCGCGCCGATCGTGAACCCGATGGACGCAGCCTGGTCGCGCGGCGCCTTCACGGCCTATCTGGGTCCCGAGGAAGCGGCATGGCGGGCCTATGACGCCACGGCCCTGATCGCCGATGGCCATCGCGCTCCGGCGCTTCTGGTGGACCAGGGCACCGCCGATTCCTTCCTCGACGACGGACTGCGGCCATGGCGTCTCGCGGAGGCCTGCGGGGCGGCGGGCATCGATCTCACGCTGCGGATGCAGGATGGCTACGACCATTCCTACTACTTCATCTCCAGCTTCATGCCGCACCACTTGCGCTGGCATCGGGAGCGTCTGGGCGCCTGAGAGCGTGCGACGCGACCCCTGCTTGCATCCGCCGATCGAGAAAAGTTCCAATAATGCGGCGTTCTGCCGCGATTTTAGTCATTAGCCCCGCTGACCGGCCGAATTGGGACCGCTGGGCGGTATCGCTTTGCTTTCATTCATAAAACTGGCGTTTCGCCGGCTTTGCGGCAGCTTCCGACTGAATCGCAGACAACAATTCAATAGGTCCAGAAAAGAGGATTCGCCAGGTCCAGTAGCGCATTGACAATTTTGTCAATTTGAAACGCTCAGGTTGTAGTTTACTTCTGATAGAGATCGATTTTGGTGAACGGATCAACTAGAATGAGACCTACACTTTCAGACGTGGCAAAAATGGCGGGTGTATCGGTTGCGACTGCTTCCCGCGCGCTCAGCAATCCGGACCTTGTGGCAGACAGCACCCGACGCGCGGTGCGCGACGCTGCCAACTCCTGCGGCTACAAGGTGAACCTCGTGGCGCGCTCGCTGCGCATCCAGCGCACCAACACGCTCCTGGTGCTGCACCCCTGTATCGACAATCCTTTCCACCCGTTGCTGCTCCGCAGCATCGAGGAAACCGCCCTGACCTTCGGCTACTCGGTCATGGTCGGCTTCACCGACAAGAGCGAGAAATACCGCGAGGCCTATTCCGACCTGCTCAGCAACGGCCGCGTCGACGGCGTGATCGTCGTGGCGGGGGGCACCGCCGGGGCCGGGCTGGTGAATGCCCGCCCCGATGTTCCGGCGGTGCAGGTGCTCGACCTCGTCTATGGCGGATCGGTGCCGGCCGTGCGCGTCGACGACCAGCAGGTGGCCGATATCGCGGTCCATCACCTGGCCAGCCTCGGCCACCGGCGCATCGCCCACATCTCGGGCCCTGAGCAGTCGCCCCTGGCGGCCGGCCGCCGGCAGGGCTTCCTCGCCGCCATGGCGAAGCTCGGCCTCGCGGTCGACAATGATCTGGTGAAGCCGGGCCACAACCGACGCGACGGCGCTGCCGCGGCGATGCGGGAACTCCTCGCCCTGCCGAAGCCGCCGACCGCCGTGTTCTGCGCCAATGACAGCATGGCCTGCGCCGCCATGGACGTGTGCCGGGACCGCGGCATTTCGGTGCCGGGAGACATGTCCTTCAT
>JADCDC010000239.1 GCA_020252385.1 Aestuariivirga sp. | reverse complement strand
CTTACATGGCTTGCCACCAAGGTCCGGCCGGATACCAAGGTGCTGGCGAACGACGTGCTCTGCCAGGCGCCTGAGGCGGCGGCCAATCTCCTGCCGGTGGCCTTCGCGCCGACGCGCGAGGCGCGCGAAACCAATGTGAGTTCGAGGCTCCAGGCGCAGGCCTGGCTGCGGCAGGGCCATGCCATCGGCATCTTCCCCGGCGGCGGTGTCTCGACCTCGGAGAAGCCCCTCAAGGGCCCGGCGGTGGACCTGCCCTGGGCGCCCTTCACCGCAAAGCTCCTGCGCGCCTCCCAGGCGACCGTGGTGCCGGTGTTCTTCGTCGGCCAGAATTCGCGCCTGTTCCAGCTGGCGAGCCACCTGAGCCTCACCTTGCGGCTTTCGCTGGTGTTCAGGGAGACGGCGCGCCGCATCGGATCGCGCCTCAAGGTCAGGGTGGGCGATCCCATCCCCTTTTCCGAGATCGCCCACATCGAGGATCGCGCCGAACTGGTGATGGAACTCCGGAAGCGCACCTTCGGCCTCGCCCGGCCCGAGGACATCAAGGGCTCCCGCTTCGACCTTCACCTGCGTGAGGCCAGAATAAAGGGTGGAAAGCCGAAACAGGACGACTGATTGGGCTGGAACTTTACCGGCTGTCAACCATAGTGTGGTGCTCTTCCAATCAGAGAGTTCCTGGCGATGTTCATGTCCCTCAACCGTCTGATTGCCGGCCTTGCCGCCGTCCTGCTCCTCGTGCTCAGCCTCGGCGGACCCGCCGTGGCGAGTGCCAAATGCGAGGCGGAATCCTTCGTTCGCAGTGCAGCACAGGCCTATGACCGGGCGGCGGGTTCCGGTTCCGCCTCGGCCTTCGCCAGTGCCGCGGCGCGCTATGCGGATTTGCGCTCGCTCAGCCTGTTCGCGCTCGGCCGCTATCGCAATGAGCTGCCGAAATCGCGCGAGGCGGAATATCTGAAGCTCACCCGCCAATTCATCGGCGAGACGCTGAAAGACCACGGCAGCGGCCTGCGCGGCGCCTCGCTCACCATCCTCGAGTGCAAGAGTTCGAGCGGCAACCTCGTGGTCTCGGCACGCACCTCCAGCGGCACCAAGGTCACCTTCCGCCTCGCCCGCGCCGGCGGCGGCTATACGGTGAGAGACATCAACATGAAGGGCGTCTGGCTCATCCAGCAGATGCGCTCCACCTTCGTGGGCACCATCACCCGCACCGGCTCGATCGACGGGCTGTTCAATTACCTGAGAAGCTGAGGGCGGCTGTCTTCCAGATCAACCTCTGGAAGAATTCTCTTTCAAATCCATCCCCTGCGGATATAGTCCGCCGCAAACGGTGAAAGACCAGGCGTTGAACTTTACCGACACCGTCCGTGAGCGGCTTGCGCAGCGCGGTCTTGCCCTGCCGTTGGACCTGCCCAGGCCCGCCGGGGCCTATGAACCCTACCGGCTGTGGCGCGGCACGGGCTATCTTGCCGCCCAGATCCCGGGGTATGGCCCAGACTCCTTCCCCGGGCGGCTTGGCGCGGAGTTGAGCCTGAAAGAGGGTCAGCAGGCTGCCGCAAGAGCCGCGCTCAATGCCATCGCCCGCATCCACCAGGCGCTGTCCGGCTTCGACCGCTTCGAGGGCTTGCTGCATGTGGCCGGCCATGTCGCATCGGTTGAGGACTTTCTCGATCAACCCGAAGTGCTTGACGGCGCCTCCGAACTTTTTGCCTTCGTCCTGGGTGAGAAAGGCCTGCACAGCCGGACGGCCTATGCAGCGCCCAGACTGCCGAAGAACGTCAGCATCGAACTCGAAGTCACCTTCGCCTATCTGGACAACAGTTAATCAATAAGCCGATGCGCCGGGCACAGAGCCCGTATTGCGCCCTCGTTCAGCCTCAGCCTCGGCCTTTGCCGTGGCCAGAAGCTTGGTGGCGGGCCCGCTCGGCCATGATGGCCGGGTAGTTCGCCACAACCCATTGCTCCATCGCCCGCGCCAATTCGCTCAAGGAGCGTCCGAGCGCAGTCAGTCTGTACTCGACCCTGGGCGGCACCTCGGGGTGGCTGATGCGCTCGATCATGCCGTTGTGCTCCATCTCCCGGAGCGTCTGGGTCAGCATCTTCTGCGAGATTCCTCCAACCGAGCGCATCAGTATGCCCGTGCGAACGGGACCTTGCTGCAGGCAGCACAAGATCAGGATTGCCCACTTGCCCCCAACCAGATCGAGGACGTCGCGGGAGGGACAATTGAGATTGTAGGGGTTGGCGGTATTGAACATGATCCAATTATTACCAAAAGGTGCGTACTATTACTTCTGAAACATAGCGTGTATTGCAGGCGCGTCAACACAACATGGAGTTTCACTCATGACCAAATCCAGCCGCGTCTTCCTGTATGCCGAATTCCAGGTGTCCGCCCCGTTCAGCGAGGCGGTCTGGCGCGATGCCAATCCGGCGATGAAGACCGTGCCGGGTCTGCGCAACAAGACCTGGCTCAGCGGGATCGGCACCCACTCGGTCGGCGGGTTCTACGAGTTCGAATCGGAGGCGACCGCACGGGCCTATGCCGAGGGGATGCTGGCTGACTTCGCCAAGGGAGCGGGCGGCAGCCTTACCGTCAAGCTGTTCAACGGCGACGTTGTGGCGGACGCCAGCAGGGGCATGCTGTCACCCTACTATCAGGCCGCCTGAGGTCTGACGTTAGACAAAGACCACTGGCGCGGCGCGGGAATTTGGGCTTGTGCCCACCCCGCGCCGCGCTGGGCGCAGGGAAGAAGAGGATCAGCGCACGCCCACGATGAACAGGCGCGGAAAGCGCAGCAGCACCCTGCCGTCCGCCTGCAGCGGATAGGCCTCGGCCAGCAGCGCCTTGTAGCGTGCGAGATAGTCCGGGCGCTCTTCGGCCGAGAGGGGGTCGAGCCACGGCCTGAGCCCGGTCGAGGCCAGCCAGGACACGATCCCCTCCACGCCGTCGAGCGGATGGTTGTAGATCGTGTGCCAGATGTCGAGGCGGCTGAGCCCGGGCTTCAGCCGCGCGTAATAGTCCGCCACACCCGGCAGCGCCTCGCGCGCGGCGGCGGCGGCCGCGAGCCTTGCACCCCAAGGCCCCTGCTCCGCCGCCTTCTGCATCAGCGCATGCGATGGCTCCATGAGATTGTCCGGCATCTGCACGGCGAGCACACCACCCTCCGGCAGCGCGCCCGCAAGCCGCACCATCACGTCGAGATGGTCCGGCACCCACTGCAGGGTGGCATTGGAGAACAGGAGGTCCGGCACATGCTCTGGCATCCAGTTGGTGAGGTCGCCCGCCGCGAATTGCGCCCCGGGGCAGGCCTTGCGCGCCGCCTCCAGCATGGCTGGCGAATTGTCGATGCCGGTGATCATCGCACCGGCAAAGCGCTCAACCAGCAGTGCCGTCGAATTACCGGGCCCGCAGCCCAGATCATAGACGCGCCGCGCCGCCGTGAGCGGCACCTGTGCGAGAAGATCCCGCGCCGCCCGCGTGCGTTCGTCCGCGAAGGTCAGATATTGCGTAGGGTTCCAGTCGCTCACAGAGACAGTCTAGCATGAAGCCATGCGGTCTTCGACGTCCGCCATCGCTGCGGCGATCAT
>JADCDC010000238.1 GCA_020252385.1 Aestuariivirga sp. | reverse complement strand
CTCTCACAGCACGCAGGCGTGACCGGTCGTGACGGGGTGCCCGCCTTGTCACGATTTCGGCCGGGCTGTAACAAATCCGCGTCCCGGCACGACAGAGGCATGAATGGCGTCCGCAGAGGAGCGCGTGATGGCTGGACTGATGCGTGCCGCGCTCGCCGGCGACGAGAGCGCGTACGCCGATTTCCTCCGCCGGGCGGCGGCGCTGGTCCGCCGGTCGGTCGCGCGGCGGATCGGGGGAACCCTGCCGTCGGGCATCGAGGACGTGGTCCAGGAAACGCTGCTGGCCGTTCACCTGAAGCGGCAGACCTGGCGCAGTGACGAACCGATCCTGCCCTGGCTTTCGGCCATCGCCCGCTACAAGGCGATCGATGCCTGCCGGCGGAAGGGCGTCAGGCTCGAAATGGCAATCGAGGACTTTGCCGAGGTCCTGGCCGCCCCGGAGACGGCGTCGCAAACGGAGGAGACGGAGCATATCGAGATGGCGGTGCGCACGCTCAATGGCGGCCAGCAGAAGGTGGTGAGGTCGATCGCCCTCGAGGGCCGCTCGATCAAGGAGACCGCCGCAGCACTCTCCATGAAGGAGGGTGCGGTGCGCGTCGCCTTTCACCGCGGGCTCAGCGCCATCGCCCAGCGCTTCGGCCGGCAGACATGAAGACCGACGATCTCATCCAGCGCCTTGCCGCCGACACGGGATCGCGCCCAGCACCCGCGGCCGCCCTGTGGCTGGCGGTGGGGGCGGCGATTGTCCTCGCCGCGGCCGCCATGCTGCTGAGCGTGGGGCCGCGCCCCGACCTCGCCACGGCGGCGGGCACATGGCGCTTCCTCGCCAAGGCGGCGGTGATGGTGACGCTTGCCGCGACGAGCCTCCTGGTGCTGCGCCGCGCCATCTACCCCGAGGGGCTGGCGGAGGTGCGGCTGTGGGCGATGCTGGCGGCCCCTGCCCTGCTGCTCGCCATGGTCGCCATCGAACTGATGCTCATGCCGAGCACCTCCTGGGGCGCCGCGGCGACGGGCACGAACTGGGCCTCCTGCCTCGTCCTCGTTCCGGCCTTCGGCATTCTTCCGCTGGCGGTTGCCCTGTGGGCGATCCGCCAGGGTGCCCCCACGCGGCCCATGCTGACGGGCTTCATCGCCGGCCTCCTCTCCGGCGGCATCGCCGCCACCGCCTATGCCACGCATTGCCCGGACGATTCGCCGCTCTTCGTGGTGCTGTGGTACCCGGTCGGCATCCTGTTGCTGGGCATTGCCGGCGCCGTGCTGGGGCGGCGGGTGCTGCGCTGGTAGGACCCCTGGCTTCTCACGAAAGCAAGAAGGGCCGCCCCGAAGGGCGGCCCTGATGTCGTCTGGTGATGGCGGCCTCAGTGGGCGCGGGCCGGGCTTTCGTCGGCCTTGCCGGCGGCGGCGCGGGCGGCGGCTGCTGCCTCCTCGGCTTCCTCGTCCCAGGTGATGGGCTCCGGCATGCGGGTCAGCGCATGCTTCAGGACATCGTCCATGCGCGAGACCGGGATGATCTCGAGGCCAGACTTCACGTTGGCGGGGATCTCGGCCAGGTCCTTCACATTCTCCTCCGGGATCATCACGGTCTTGATCCCGGCGCGCAGTGCCGCGAGCAGTTTCTCCTTGAGCCCGCCGATCGGCAGCACGCGGCCGCGCAGCGTGATCTCGCCCGTCATCGCCACGTCCTTCCTGACGGGGATGCCCGTCATGACGGAGACGATGGCGGTGACCATCGCGATGCCGGCGGACGGTCCATCCTTCGGCGTGGCACCCTCCGGCACGTGCACGTGGATGTCGCGCTTGTCGAACACCGGCGGCTTGACGCCGATGGTCGCCGCCCGCGAGCGGACGTAGGATGATGCAGCCGAGATCGACTCCTTCATCACGTCGCGCAGATTGCCTGTCACCGTCATCTTGCCCTTGCCGGGCATCATGAGGGCTTCGATCGTGAGGATCTCGCCGCCGACTTCCGTCCAGGCAAGACCCGTGACGACACCCACCTGGTCCTCGCGCTCCGCCTCGCCATAGCGGTACTTCTGGACGCCCAGGTACTGGTGCACCACTTCGGGCGTCACCTGGATCTTCTTCTTCTTGGAGCTCATGATCTCCTTCACCGCCTTGCGGCAGAGCGAATTCATCTCGCGCTCCAGGTTGCGCACACCGGCTTCGCGGGTGTAGCGGCGGATCACCTCATAGAGGGCCTCCTCCGTCACCTCGAACTCCTTCGCCTGCAGCCCATGGTGCTCCATGGCCTTGGGGATCAGGTGGCGCTTGGCGATCTCGAGCTTCTCTTCTTCCGTGTAGCCCGCGATCCGGATGATCTCCATGCGGTCGAGCAGGGCCGGCGGAATGTTGAGCGTGTTCGAGGTCGTCACGAACATCACATTCGAGAGGTCGTATTCGACCTCGAGATAGTGGTCCATGAAGGTCGCGTTCTGCTCGGGGTCGAGGACCTCGAGAAGAGCCGCCGACGGGTCGCCGCGGAAGTCCATGCCCATCTTGTCGATCTCGTCCAGCAGGAAGAGCGGGTTCGACTTCTTCGCCTTCTTCATCGACTGGATGACCTTGCCGGGCATCGAGCCGATGTAGGTGCGGCGGTGGCCGCGGATCTCGGCCTCGTCACGCACACCGCCAAGCGACATGCGGATGAACTCGCGCCCCGTCGCCTTGGCGATCGACTTGCCGAGCGAGGTCTTGCCCACACCCGGAGGGCCGACGAGACACAGGATGGGCCCGCGCAGCTTGTTGGTCCGGCTCTGCACCGCGAGATATTCGAGGATGCGCTCCTTCACCTTGTCGAGGCCGAAATGGTCGGCATCGAGAACGTCCTCGGCGAACTTGAGGTCGTGCTTGACCTTGCTCTTCTGGCCCCAGGGAATGCCCAGCAGCCAGTCGAGATAGTTCCGCACCACGGTGGCTTCCGCAGACATCGGGCTCATCTGGCGGAGCTTCTTGATCTCCGCGTCCGCACGCTCGCGCGCTTCCTTCGAGAGCTTGGTCTTCTTGATGCGGGCCTCGAGCTCGTCGATCTCGTTCTTCTCGTCGCCGTCGCCCAATTCCTTCTGAATGGCCTTCATCTGCTCATTCAGATAGTACTCGCGCTGCGTCTTCTCCATCTGGCGCTTGACGCGCGAACGGATGCGCTTCTCGACCTGAAGGACCGAGATCTCGCCTTCCATCAGCGCATAGACCTTCTCGAGGCGCTGCGCGACGGAGGTCATCTCGAGAAGCTCCTGCTTCTCGGAGATCTTGATCGCGAGATGGGCGGCGATGGTGTCCGCGAGCTTCGAATGGTCGGTGATCTGCGCAACGGAGGCCAGCACCTCCTGCGGCACCTTCTTGTTGAGCTTCACATAGCTGTCGAACTGGGTGGCCGCGGTGCGGGCCAGCGCCTCGGTCTCCGCCGCCGTGCCGAAGTCGGAGGCGAGCACCTCCACTTCCGCCTCGAAGAAATCGGTGCGGGCGGAGAATCCGTGGACGCGCGCGCGGTCGGAGCCTTCGACCAGCACCTTCACCGTGCCGTCGGGCAGCTTCAGGAGCTGCAGCACCTGGGCGAGGGTTCCCACCTCATAGACGGCGTCGGAGGCCGGATCGTCATCGGCGGGGTTCTTCTGCGCCACCAGCAGGATGCGCTTGTCCTCGCGCATCACCTCTTCCAGCGCCTTGATGGACTTCTCGCGCCCCACGAAGAGCGGCACGATCATGTGCGGGAAGACCACGATATCGCGGAGCGGCAGGACCGGGATCGTCTCGAGCTTTCCGGCGGGAGTGGCTGTCTTGCTCATTCTACTTCCTTTCATGGGCCGCCTTCGGAGACTGGCGCAACGTGCCGCCAGTCAGGGGCGCCCTGGGTTTGGGCATCAAGGCCGCAATCCGGCGATTCACATGCATCTTACGCGCAAATCCCCGCGAAGCCAGCCTCGGCGTCAGAGAGAGATGTGGAGAGGCGGTAAGGAATTTTCAATGTGGGGCAAATGCGGCGCGCCCCGACCGCTTCCCTTTCGTCATTGCCCGCCCCCGAGCGGGCAATCCTCTTCGCTGACCAGGAAAAAGAAGATGCCACGGTCAAGCCGTGGCATGACGAAAGCTGTTGTAATGGAGGGGGCCGCGTGGGCCCCCTCCTCAGGCCGAGGCGGTGGCCTTTCCGCCCTGCTTGTCGGCGTAGATCAGGAGCGGCTTGGCCGCCCCGTCCACCACGTCCTTCGAGATCACCACCTCTTCCACCCCGTTCATGGCGGGCAGGTCGAACATGGTCTCGAGCAGGATCGACTCCATGATGGAGCGAAGCCCACGGGCACCCGTCTTGCGCTCAATGGCGCGCCGGGCGATCGCATGCAGCGCCTCGTCCGGGAAGGTGAGCTTGACGCCCTCCATCTCGAACAGCCGCTGGTACTGCTTCACGATGGCGTTCTTGGGCTCGACCAGGATCTGCATCAGGGCCGGCTCGTCCAGGTCCTCGAGGGTCGCAACGACCGGCAGGCGGCCGACGAACTCGGGGATGAGGCCGAACTTGAGGAGATCCTCGGGCTCGAGCTCACGCAGCACCTGGCCGGTGCGGCGGTCTTCCGCCGAGCGCACTTCCGCGCCGAAGCCGAGGCCAGAGCCCTTGGAGCGCTGGTTGATGATGCGCTCGAGGCCGGCGAAGGCGCCGCCGCAGATGAACAGGATGTTGGTGGTGTCCACCTGCAGGAATTCCTGCTGCGGATGCTTGCGCCCGCCCTGCGGCGGCACGGAGGCGACCGTTCCTTCCATGATCTTCAGGAGCGCCTGCTGCACGCCCTCGCCCGACACGTCCCTGGTGATCGAGGGGTTGTCGGACTTGCGGCTGATCTTGTCGACCTCGTCGATGTAGACGATGCCGCGCTGGGCGCGCTCGACGTTGTAGTCGGCGGCCTGCAGGAGCTTCAGGATGATGTTCTCGACGTCCTCGCCCACGTAGCCGGCTTCGGTCAGCGTGGTGGCGTCCGCCATGGTGAAGGGCACGTCCAGGATGCGCGCCAGCGTCTGGGCAAGCAGCGTCTTGCCGGAGCCCGTGGGGCCGACCAGCAGGATGTTGGACTTCGCCAGTTCCACGTCGTTGTTCTTCTGCGCGTGGTTCAGGCGCTTGTAGTGGTTGTGCACCGCGACCGAGAGCACCTTCTTGGCATGCTCCTGGCCGATGACGTAGTCGTCCAGGACCTTGCGGATCTCGTGCGGTGTGGGCACGCCGTCCTTGGACTTCGCCAGCGAAGTCTTGTTCTCCTCGCGGATGATGTCCATGCACAGTTCGACGCATTCATCGCAGATGAACACGGTCGGGCCCGCAATCAGCTTGCGGACCTCATGCTGGCTCTTGCCGCAGAAGGAGCAGTACAAGGTGTTCTTGCTGTCGCTCCCCGTCGCCTTACTCATAAGCTCTCCTCGGACGAATGCTGCGTGGTACGCACGCAGGCTTTCACGAGACGTCCCCACCACTGCGGCGGTTCCGTCCATTGCTCCGGCCGCACCGGATTCAAATCAGTAGTTCAGCATGGGCAGACATGGTTAATCAAGGATTGATTGCCCTTGCGCATCACCCATGCGACTCCGGGACCTCCTGCCCGGTGGATAACTGCCGCCGTCACTTCCCCTCGGCGGGCACCGGCCGCTTCTCGATGACCTTGTCGATCAGGCCGAAGGCGAGGGCGGCTTCCGACGTGAAGAAATTGTCGCGCTCGAGCGCGTCCTCGATGGTCTTGTAGTCGCGCCCGGTGTGGTGGACGTAGATTTCGTTCAGCCGGCGCTTCAGGCTCTCGACTTCCTTGGCGTGGATCAGAATGTCAGTGACCTGGCCCTGGTAGCCGCCCGAGGGCTGGTGAACCATGATGCGGGAATTGGGAAGCGCGAACCTCAGGCCCTTCTCGCCCGCGGTCAGCAGCAGCGAGCCCATGGAGGCCGCCTGCCCCATCACGGTCGTGGACACCGGGCAGCGGATGAACTGCATGGTGTCGTAGATCGACAGGCCGGAGGTGACGACACCGCCCGGGCTGTTGATATACATGGAGATTTCCTTCTTGGGGTTCTCCGCCTCGAGGAACAGCAGCTGCATGCAGATCGAGGCCGCGACATTGTCGTCGATCGGGCCCGTGATGAAGATGATGCGCTCCCGCAGAAGGCGAGAGGGAAGGTCATAAACGCGCTCGCCCCGGCTTTCCTGCTGGATGACGGACGGCCAGAAGGCTCCGGTGGTGAGGAATTCGACGGGATCGCGCATGATGTCCTTCGGAAAATGAATCGGTTTCTCAGCTCCCTCCCTAGATAGGGGAGCCAGCGGGAGGATGGAAGGGGCTTCCCCCGAAACGTTAACCCTGGGTTGACTATCCGTCCAATATCGGCCACCCCTCCCCCAGCTGGCACAATGTGAACCACCGCACACAACAAATCCTCAGCAGGCCAAAGGTTTCCTGTTGATGCCTCCCACGGCGTACCCGCCTCTCCCCGCCTTGTCGTCATTGCCCGCCCCGAGCGGGCAATCCTCT
>JADCDC010000237.1 GCA_020252385.1 Aestuariivirga sp. | reverse complement strand
TCCACCTCGCCAGCAAGAAGTACAAGCCCGGCTGCTCCTTCGAGACGGAGATCCGTCTCGAGGAGGTGGCGGGCCTCGTGCCCGTCCGCGTCTCGCGCATCGGCGACGTGCCGCGTGCCCAGTTCACCGCACCGGTGGTGCCCTTCGCCGTCGATGTGGCGCCGCCCACGGCGGAAGAGATCGCGAAGGCCGTGGGGCTTTCCGCTGACGATGTGGGCTTCGGAGATCATCGGCCCGGCGTGTTCCAGGGAGGTCCGCGCTTCCTCTTCGTGCCGCTGGCAAGCCGCGAGGCGCTGGCGCGGGCGAGGCCGCTCGAGCCTTACTGGTCAGCCGTGCTGAAGCCGCTCGGTTGCCAGATGGCCTATCTCTATGCGGCCGGGGGTGATGATCCGAAGACGGCCTATCGTGCCCGCATGTTCGCCCCGGAAACCGGCACCTTCGAGGACCCGGCCACCGGCTCCGCCACGGCAATCCTTGCCGCGCAGCTGCTGTCTGCCGAGAGGCCCACGGACGGCACGCATCGCTGGCAGCTTGAGCAGGGCCATGAGATGGGGCGGCCCTCCGACCTCGGGCTCGAGGCCGATGTTGCGGGTGCGAAACTCGCCGCAGTGCGGGTGGCGGGACAGGCGGTGCAAATCATGTCCGGTGTGCTAGAACCCTGACGGGGACCAGTGAACGAGCGGCACGGCAAGGGGAGGCCAAGCGCCGATGAAGACGATTTTGCTCATCGCCCATCTGATCGCGATTGCCACGGGCACGGGCATGAGCATCGCCAATTACATCAACATCCGCATCGCCTCGGGCGAGAAGGGCGAACGGCGGGAAGCTCTGGCGTTCCTGCGCCGCATCCTGGCGCGCATCGCCGATGTGGTGATCCTGGCGATCTGGATCACCGGCATCGGGCTGTGGCTGAACCTGCCGCCGGCGGACGAGCCCAACAGCTGGTTCGTCGTGAAGCTCGCCTTCGTGGTGCTGCTCACCCTCTGCCACGGTCTCGCACGGATGACGGCGGGGCGCATGATGCGCACGGGCGACCAGTCGCTCTATCCGCGCATGGAACTCCTGGTGTCGGGCGTGTGGATGTCGGCACTCGCCGCCATCATCCTGGCGGTGCTGGCCTTCGAGACCTGAGCTACTCGATCCCGAGCAGGGCCGCGGCCTCCGCGAGGATGTCGATGCCCTCATCCTCGTTCTGAGCGCTGCACAGCTGTTCCGCCTGGTTGCGCATGTCCTGGACCTGCGCCTTGACGTCGGGCGCGATCTGCTCCGAGGCCAGCGCCTGATCGATCTTCTGGAGATCTTCCGCACAGGAGGCGGCGGCCGGTGCCGCAAGGGCGATGAGCAGGGCGAGGGCTGAGGCTGCGGCTTTCATCTGGCGGATACTCCCGTTCTCTGCCGCCACCCTATAGACCCGCAGCCTCCGGGCTCCAACTGTTTCGCATGCGGCGTTTGCGCAAGAACCCGGCGGATAACTGGCGCATTCGTGCATCAAAAACGATTGCAGTTATCAATCCCTGGTTGACGATGCTGACTGCCCCGTGATCAATGCCAGCAAGAGCAGGCAACAAGCCTGCCGGGTTGAGGGCGTTTGCAGAGATGGTCATTGGGGGTAGGTGCGGGCGGCCTGTGCCGCCGCGCCTGGGGAAGGCTCGCCTCCACCTCCTGATGCTGGGGGTGGAGACGGGATGAGGGCAGCGGGCGGCTTGCAGGGGTGGCGCGGAGGCGTCCGTCGGGCGCTGGCCGTGCTGCCATCGCAGCTTGCCGGTCCCTTGCTTGCCGCAGCGCTCCTCGCCGCATCGGCGGTGGCGGGACCGGCGCTTGCGGCCGACTGGGTCGTCAACAACGACGATGCGGGATTTGACCCGATCCCCGCCGGCGGAACCATCGTCTACAGCATCACCGTCGCGAACGATGCGCCGGTCGCCGCCCCGGCGACCACCCTGACGCTCGACATTTCCGCGGGCGGCGAATTCACCGGCGGCACCGGCACCATCACCGACTGCAGCCCGGTCCCGGCGCTGGGTCCGGCGGTTGTCACCTGCAACGTGCCGCCGCTTGCGCCCAACCAGGAGGTCAGCCTGTCAGCCAATGTGCTGACAAGCGTGGAGGGCACCGTCACCGTGGTGGCGAGCGTGCCGACCGATGGCGACACGCAGCCTGCCAACAACGTGGCCTCGCAGAGCACCACGGTCAACGCCGGCGCCGACATGAGCCTCGCCGTCACCGGGCCGCTCACCGCCGAAACCGGCTCCATCGCCACCTACAGCTTCACGGCCACCAATCTGGGTCCCTCGGCCGCCAGCAACCTGACGCTCACGGTTCCGATTCCCCCGGGCCTCGCCAACATCGTGACGCCGCCGGGCTGCAGCCTGGCGGCTGACGTCCTGACCTGTACGATTCCAGGACCGGTGCCGGACGGCGGCGCGGTCAGCTTTGATCTCGAGGCCCAGATCGCCGCCCCCTCCGCCTCGATCCTTTCGCTCACGGGGACGATCGGGGGCGGGACACCGCTCGACCCGATCTCCGGCAACAACGCCGCCACGATCCTGACCGACGTGGAACCGGGCTCGGACGTGAGGATCACGAAGTCGGTGGCGCCCGGCAATGTCTTCGCGATCGGCGAGGAGGCGGTGTT
>JADCDC010000236.1 GCA_020252385.1 Aestuariivirga sp. | reverse complement strand
CCGCCGCGGTAGATCTGCAGGTGCGGCGAGAGGGGCCGGCCTGCGTTCCTCGTGTCTGCCATTCTGACTGTTCCCGTTTCCGGAGCGGATTTTACCGTGTGCAGTGCACTACAGCAAATACGTCAATAGGCATAGACAGACCGCTTGACGCAGATCATGGCTGGCATGCACTGGGACCACCAGAAAGGGCCATGCCCGAGATCGTGTGCCCCACCTGCTCCGCCGTGAACCGCCTGCCGCCCGACAGGCCAGCCGAAAGGGCCCGCTGCGGCAAGTGCCAGAGTCCGCTGTTCCGGGGTGAGCCGGCTGAACTCGACGGCCCGGGCCTCCAGAAGCACCTCTCCCGCAACTCCATTCCCGTGGTGGTCGATTTCTGGGCGGAGTGGTGCGGCCCCTGCAAGATGATGGCGCCCGAGTTCCGCAAGGCCGCCCAGGCGCTGGAGCCCCATGTGCGATTCGCCAAGCTCGACACCGAGGCGGCACAGGAGGAGGCCGCCCGCTGGGGCATCCGCTCGATCCCGACCATGATCCTGTTCCAGGGCGGGCGGGAGGTGGCTCGCCAGTCCGGCGCGCTGCCCGCCGGGCAGATCGTGCAATGGGTCAGGGATGCAATGCGCGGCTGAGCGCTACTGCACGATCACCTTGGTGCCCACGGGCGTGTTGTTGAACAGCTCCACCACTTCCTTGTTCAGCATGCGGATGCAGCCCGAGGAGGCGGCCGTACCGATCGAGGAGGGCGCATTGGTGCCGTGGATCCGGTACATGGTGTCGCCGCCGCCGTCGAAGAGATAGAGCGCGCGCACACCCAATGGGTTCTCCGGAATGCCGCCCGGCATGCCGTTCCGCCACTTGGCGTATTTCGGCGTGCGCTTGATCATCTCGGCCGGTGGCGTCCAGGTCGGGTTCTTGCGCTTCATGCCGACGCGCGCCACGCCCGACCAGGCGAAGCCTTCCTTGCCCACCGCCACGAGGTAGCGCTTGGCCTTGCCATTGGGCATCACCTGGTAGAGGGCGCGCTCGCGCGTCTTCACGATGATGGTGCCGGGCTTCTCGCTCGACCGGAAATCGACGATCTCGCGGCCCTTGTAGTTGATCTGGCGGCGGGCCGTGTTCTTGCGAACCTGCTTGCGCTCGGCGCGCTCCCTCTTGCGGGCGGCCCGCGCCCGCCGGCGGCGGCGCTCGTCACGCTCGTCTTCCGAGAACAGGAACGCCTCTGCAGGCGTCGCGGCAATGGGGAGGCTCAGGGCGGCAAGCCCCAGCATCGACAAGAAGGCACGGCGTTTCACGAGTTACGTCCCCTGCAGTTTTATTTTGGGGATCGTTTGTATTCAGATGATGTTCAGTCTGCAACACACACCGGCGTGACTGGTTTACAGGACAACGACCTTCGTCCCGATGGGTGTGTGCTCATAGATGCCCTCAATGTGCCGGTTCAGCATGCGGATGCAGCCCGAGGATGCGGCGGTGCCGATCGAGTCCGGCTCATTGGTGCCATGAATGCGAAACAGCGTATCCTTGCCGTTATCGTAAAGATAAAGTGCCCGGGAGCCCAGGGGATTGTCCGGGCCGCCGGGCATGCCCTTCGCCCAGCGCGCCAGCTCCGGCTTGCGCGCGATCATGGCGGCGGGAGGCGTCCACACCGGCCAGCGCACCTTGCGGCCGACCTCGGCGATTCCCGCCCAGTCATGGCCCTCCTTGCCGACCGCCACCGGATAGCGCATGGCAAGCCCCTCGCCGAGCACCCGGAACAGCGCCCGCTCGCCGGTGCTGACGATCAGCGTGCCGGGCAGCTCCGGCGAGTCGAGGTCGATCAGCTCGCGGCCGTCATAGGCGGTCGCCGGCCGGGCTGCCAAAGGCAGGGCCAATGCGCCCAAGAGCAGCGTCCTGCGGTTCATCTCTCCATCTCCCGGCATCTCCTGAACCTTCTCCCCCAAATGGGGAGAGAGAGGACTGGAGTACCCACGCATAACGTTTGGCAGATGGCAAAAAAGGGGCGGACAGCCGACTGGCCATCCGCCCCTCTCGGTGCCGGTGAAACGAACTAGGACCGCTTGTTCTGGCGGTTGGCGATCAGATCATCGACCACGGTAGGATCGGCGAGGGTCGAGGTGTCGCCGAGGGCTCCGAAATCATCTTCCGCGATCTTGCGCAGGATGCGGCGCATGATCTTGCCGGAGCGCGTCTTGGGAAGGCCGGGCGAGAACTGGATCTTGTCCGGCGTCGCCAGCGGGCCGATCTCCTTGCGGACATGGGCGACGAGGTCCTTGCGGAGTTCATCGCCCCCCTCCTCGCCCGTCATCAGCGTGACGTAGCAATAGATGCCCTGGCCCTTGATGTCATGCGGGTAGCCGACGACCGCGGCTTCCGAGACCTTGGGATGGGCAACGAGCGCCGATTCGACTTCCGCCGTCCCCAGGCGATGGCCCGAGACGTTGATCACGTCATCGACGCGGCCGGTGATCCAGTAGTAGCCGTCGCGGTCGCGGCGGCAGCCGTCGCCGGTGAAATACATGCCCTTGTAGGTCGAGAAATAGGTCTGCACGAAACGGTCATGGTCGCCGAACACGGTGCGCATCTGGCCGGGCCATGAATCGAGGATCACGAGGTTGCCCGAGGTGTCGCCCTCGAGGATCTCGCCCTTGTCGTCGACCAGGGCCGGCTTGATGCCGAAGAACGGCCGCGTCGCGGAGCCGGGCTTCAGCTTCGTGGCGCCGGGCAGCGGCGTGATCAGGATGCCGCCTGTTTCCGTCTGCCACCAGGTGTCGACGATCGGGCAGCGCTCGTCGCCCACAACGCGGTGGTACCATTCCCAGGCTTCGGGGTTGATGGGTTCGCCCACCGATCCTAAGAGCTTCAGCGACTTGCGCGAGGTCTTCGCCACCGGCGCCTCGCCAGCGCCCATCAGGGCGCGGATGGCGGTGGGTGCTGTGTAGAAGATGTTGACCTTGTGCTTGTCGATCACCTCCCAGAAGCGGGAATTCGTGGGATAGTTCGGCACGCCCTCGAACATCAGCGTGGTGGCGCCATTGGCGAGCGGGCCGTAGACGATGTAGCTGTGGCCCGTCACCCAGCCCACATCCGCCGTGCACCAGTAGATGTCACCGTCATGGTAGTCGAAGACGTACTGATGCGTCATCGCGGCGAAGAGCAGGTAGCCGCCGGTGGTGTGCAGCACGCCCTTGGGCTTTCCGGTGGAGCCCGAGGTGTAGAGGATGAACAGCGGATCCTCCGCCTTCATCCGCTCGGGCTTGCACTCGGCGCTGACCGTGGCGGCCTCCTCGTGGTACCACACGTCGCGGCCGGGGATCATCGCAACCTGGCCGCCGGTGCGGCGCACGACGACGACCTTCTCGTTGCCCGCGCAGCGCTTCAGCGCCTCGTCGGTGTTGACCTTGAGCGGCACCTTGCGGCCGCCGCGCAGGCCCTCATCCGCGGTGATGACGAGCTTCGAGTTCGCGTCGTTGATGCGGCTCGCCAGCGAGTCGGGCGAGAAGCCGCCGAAGACGATCGAGTGGATGGCGCCGATCCGCGCGCAGGCCAGCATGGCGTAAGCCGCCTCGGGGATCATCGGCAGGTAGATGGTGACGCAGTCGCCCTTCTTGACGCCCTGCTTCTTCAGGACGTTGGCGAAGCGGCAGACATTCTCGTGGAGCTCGTTGTAGGTGATCTTCTTGTCATAGTAGGGGTCATCGCCCTCCCAGATGATCGCCACCTGGTTTCCGCGCTTCTTGAGGTGCCGGTCGATGCAGTTGTAGGAGACGTTGAGGATCCCGTCCTCGAACCATTTGATCGACACATCGGGATAGGCGTAGGTCGTGTTCTTGATCTTCTTGGGCACCTTGAACCAGTCGATCCGCTTGGCATGCTTCGCCCAGAACTTGGCCGGGTCCTTGACCGACTCCGCGTACATCTTCTTGTAGGCGGCATCATCGATGAGGGCCTTCTTCTTCCACGAGGCGGGAACCGGATAGATCTTCTCGGACATAGGCGCATTCCTCCCAGTCATGCCGATATTGAGGTGTCTTTTGACGCCACGCTGTATAGCCTGCAATGAGACTCCTGTCTAAGAGACGGCATGACCAGCCCCCGGCATCTCCTCTACTTCCTCGCCCTCGGCCTGTTCTGGGGCATCTCCCCGAGCCTCTACCGGCACTGGGGCATTCTCGGCGTGCCGGTGTCCCATGTGATCGCGGCGACGGGCTTCGGGGTTGGGGTGGTGCTGGCGCTGATCTGCCATGTCCGGGGCATCGACTGGATCGGCGGGCGCAGGCTCCAGCTTTTCGGGCTGGGCTGCGCCCTCCTCATGGTGGTGCCCTTCGGGCTGGGGCTGGTCTTCGCCCGCCACGTGCCGGCGACCGAGCTGGCGCTCATCATCTCGACCGCACCGATCGTCAACTACCTTGTCGCCCTCGTCAGCGGGCGGGAGAACGCCGCCCCCCGCCGCCTCGCCGCTATCATGCTCGGCTTCATCTCGACCGCCCTCCTGGTGATCACCCGGGACGGCATGGTCTCGGGCCAGGCCTCCTGGTGGCTGATCGCGGCCTTTTCGCTGCCGCTGCTCTATGCCGCCTACAACTGGTTCGCCGCCATCTGGTGGCCGCCCCGCGTCCACGCGCTGGCGGCGGGCGTTTCCGAATCCTTCTGGGCCGGCATGCTGGCGCTGCCCTTCCTGCTCATCCTGGCGCCGCCCTGGTCGCCGGAGCAGCTCCCCGCCAGCGCCTACTGGACGGTGCTGCTGGCCGGCGCCATGTGGACGCTGGAGCGCATCGCCTTCTTCACGCTCATCCAGGAGAAGGGTGCCGTCTTCACCGTGCAGGCGGTCTATCTCTCGACACCCGCCGCCGTCATCATCGCGCTCTCGGTCTATGGCGGGGCGGATGTCTGGCTGTTCGTGGCGCTGGCCATCCTGATGGGAGCGCTCTACCTCAACAACACCGGCAAGAGCGTGGCGTAGCAGGCGTCATGCGATGATCCCGATGGTTCCGGCCGCTGCATAGCCCTGTGCCGGATCGCCCCTCAGCACCAGTGTCTGGGCGGCTAGCTGTTCGGCCGAATTGTTGCGGAATATCACGTCGGACCCGGGTGACAATTCAGCCAGTGCCGCGGTGCTGCCGGCATAGGCCGGATGCGCCGCATAGACGGCATCGCAGTCAGGTCTTGCAAAGGCCAGTTGCGAAATCAGCAGGCTGCCCTTGCCGGCCGCCGCCTGTTCCGGGCTGGCGAAGACTTCGAGATGGATATGCGGCCAGCGCCCCGGATAGCAGCCCGGAAAGATCGTCATCATGCGCGCGATGCCCTCAGCGTCGGCGACCGCGGCTCCGCGCAGGTTGTTGCTTGCGGTGCGCTCGTAGAGCGAATAGCTGCCCGCAGCGTCGCATTGCCACAGATAGATGAGGTGACCGGCGAGCGGCCTGCAGGCATTGCCGACATCGGCCAGGCGCAGTTCGAGCGCCAGCGGAACGCCCTCCGCCACGTCGCTGTACTCACCAAAGCTGCTCCGCATGTCCGCCCGGATGATGCCCGCCTGATCGAGCACATTGACCGTCGCGCCCGCGCGCGCATTCGTGCCGTTCGCCGGAAAGGGGCCCGCCATTTCACGGGGCAGCTTGATGCAGGTCGAGCCATCCGCCGCCGTGGCTTGCGCATTGGCCTCGCCGCCGAAGGGCCAGCCGTCACAACCCGCCAGCAGCACACCGGCGGCACCCAGCGCCAGGGCGCGGCGGCGGGACAGGATGAGCCGCAGGTCATCCCTGAGATTCCCATCGTGATGAGCATGCGTGGCGTTCATTGACGGTTCTCCATTTGCGTTCCGGCCGCGGGTTTCGATCCGTGGGTGAGACGCGGCAGGCTCCGGTTTCCGTCGCTACGCGCGGGGAGCAGCTCCCGGCCTGAGCCGCCAGACCGCCGTCTGCTTGATCTCATTGTCCTCGAGTTCACGCGAGACGGGGACGGAATAGCTGGCCACCTGCATCAATTGATCTTTGGGCAGATAGGTGCGGCCGGGGTCACCGACAAGTATTGCCGCT
>JADCDC010000235.1 GCA_020252385.1 Aestuariivirga sp. | reverse complement strand
GGCATCCGCCGGCGGCAGCTTGCCGGCCCGCATGTTGACCTGGATCGACGGCATGAGCAGCGTGGGTGCGGACAGCGTTGCGTCTCGCGTGGTGCGCATCCTGACGAAGTCTTCTTCCGGGACGCCCTCATGCACATGGACGTTGTGGTCACGCTCCTCGCCGACGGTCGTTTCCCAGGCGAAGTGCTTGCGGCCGTCCTTGGGGAGGTAATCATGGCACATGAACAGGCGTGTTTCGCGCGGCAGCGACAGGAGGCGGCGGATGGAGCGGTAGAGGGTGCGCGCGTCGCCGCCCGGAAAATCGGCCCGCGCCGTGCCATAGTCCGGCATGAACAGCGTGTCGCCGACGAAGACCGTATCACCGATGCGGAAGGAGACGCAGGCCGGCGTGTGGCCCGGCGTGGCGATGACCTCGCCCATAAGATTGCCGATCTTGAATGTGTCACCGTCCTTGAACAGCATGTCGAATTCGGCACCCTCGCCCGAGACGTCCTGGGCGTTGAACACTGGGCGGAAGATCTTCTGGACTTCCTTGATGCGCTCGCCGATCGCCACCCTGGCCCCGGTCTTCAGCTTGATGTAGGGCGCTCCCGACAGGTGATCGGCATGGACATGGGTTTCGAGCACGAGGCCGATCGAGAAGCCCTCCTCCGCGGCCTTCGCGAGGATGGCATCGGCCGAGGCCACATTGGCCTTGCCGGACTTGTGGTCATAGTCGAGGACCGGATCGATCACCGCGGCCTGCCGGGTTTCCGGATCGGCCACGAGGTAGCTCACGGTGTTGGTCGGCTCATCGAAGAAGGCATGGATGACGGGCTTCGGCATGACGGACTTTCTCCTCCTGCTTCGGATCGCTTGACAATATATTAGAAAACACTAAATTAGCAAGTCGAAAGATGAGGAGCCCGATGGCCAGACTGTTGCGCGACCGGACGCTTGCGGGCTTCGAGGAGAAGGCCGCCGAGGCCGCCGTCATGATGAAGGCGCTGGGCAACGAGAAGCGCCGGATGATCCTCTGCAAGCTCTTGGAGCATGGGGAGATGAGCGTGATGGCGCTCACCGCGCAGGTGGGGCTGAGCCAGTCCGCCCTGTCCCAGCACCTGGCCAAGATGCGGGAAGAGGGTGTCGTAGGCTTCCGGCGCGATGCACAGCAGATTTTCTACCACGTGAGCGACCCGAGGGTGCGGCAGATCCTGTCCACCCTCAAGGCCGTCTATTGCTGAGAAGGATGACAGGAACAATGGCGCTGAAGCACATCACGGCCGTGGAGGCCAAGCAGCTTGTCGACGGGGGCGCCCTCCTCGTCGATGTCCGCGAGGTCTACGAATATGCGGATGAATCGATCCCGGGCGCCAGGAACGAGCCGCTGTCGCGCTTTGGCAGGACACCGATCACGGGCGCTGCGGCCGTGGTCTTCCACTGCAAGTCGGGTGCCCGCACGCGGATGAATGCCCATGCGCTCGAAGCCTCCACCGATGCCGAGGTCTACATCATGGATGGCGGCATCGAGGCGTGGAAGCAGGCCGGCTATCCGGTGAAGCGGGGCTGAGAAGGACACGTTGCCGAAGGCAACGGGGAGATGAGGGGGAGTCAGAGCATGGACACCACGCTTTGACGTCCCCTCACCTACCCCAACTGGCGTTGGGGCCCCCTCCTCTCCCGCTGGCGCGAGAGAGGACGATCAGAGCTCACAGGGCGCGGGTGAGGAACAGGCTGTTGGGGTCTGGCCGGTAGTCGCCGAAGGGCGGGCAATCGGTGAAGCCATGCGCCCGGTAGAGCGCCACCGCGGGCACGAAATAGGCGAAGGACCCGGTTTCGAGGCTGAGGCGGGCGATGCCCCTCGCCTGGGAGGTTGCCATGATGTGGCGGAGGATGGCGCCACCCACGCCGCGCCGGCGCGCCGCTTCGGCCGTGTGCATCGACTTCACCTCGCCATGGGCCGGATCGAGCGGCTTCATCGCGCCAACGCCCAGCAGGGTTTCGCCATCCCAGGCGGCCCAGAAGTCGATCTCCGGCGCGGCGAGCTGTTCGAGCGTGAAGACATGGGCGCTGCATTTGGGCGTGACGGCATGGCACATGTCATAGTGGTGGCGGAGCAGTGCGACGATCCGGGGATCGTCAAGGTCGCCGCGGCGGATGTCTTGGGTCATCTGGGCCTCACACCATGAAAAGCAGATAGCTGGCGCCTGACGACGCGGGCGTTTCGAACAGGCTTCCGCCGTGGAGGCGGTAGCGCAGGCAATCGCCGGGGGAAAGAACGTGGTGCGCACCGTCGACCGTGAGGCTGAGCGCGCCTTCCTGCATCACCAGATGATGCTCGAGGCCGGGCCGCGGCGGGGCGTCATAGGCGATGCGGGTCGCTGGCTTCAGCGTGCAGTGAATGACCTCGCCGGAGAGGCCAGCACCGGGCGGCGAAACGACCAGGCGGCGGTAGCCCGTTCCAGGGTCCTCCCACAGGAGTTGGCCATCGCGGCGGATGAGCGGGGAGAAGCCCTCTTCCACCAGCACCATGAGACGGGAGAGCGTCAGGCCGAAGGCGGCACAGAGCCGGCACAGCACGGCGGCAGTGGGGCTCACCTCCCCGTTCTCGATGCGCGACAGGCTGGCGCGGCTGACTCCGCTGCGCGCCGACAGCTCCTCGAGCGGCCACTGGCGCTCATGGCGCAGGGCGCGGATGCGTTGCGCAATGCGCCGTTCGATGCTTTCATCAAGAAGGGCAGCTTGTTCCATATATGGGAGAATATCCCATCT
>JADCDC010000234.1 GCA_020252385.1 Aestuariivirga sp. | reverse complement strand
GGCAGCGCGCATAAGTTTCAGGACGCCCCCGCGCCGTCGATCAGGCAGAAGCGGTCGACGTCCACCAGTCCCCGGTCGCTGATCTTGAGGTGCGGAATCACCGGGAGCGGCAGGAAGGCCACCTGCAGGAATGGCTCGGCCAGCACCGTGCCGAGAGACTTCGCGGCGGCGCGCAGCGGTATCAGCCTGTCGCGCACGGTTTCGAAGCTCTGGTCGCTCATCAATCCGGCCACCGGCAGCGCCAGCTCCGCCAGCACCTTGCCGTCGCGCACCACCACGAACCCGCCGCCCAGCTGCCCAAGGTGGTTGACGGCAAGCGCCATGTCCTCATCGCTTGCTCCCACGACACAGATGTTGTGGCTGTCATGTCCGACGGTCGATCCGATGGCGCCATGCTTCAGCCCGAAGCCATGGACGAACCCCCGTCCGATGTTGCCGTTGATGCCGTGGCGCTCCACCACCACCACCTTGACCGCGTCCTGTCCGAAGTCGCAGGTCATGGCGCCGTCCCGAACCGGCAGGTTCATGACGAGATGTTCGGTGATGATCTTTCCCGGCATGACGCCGATCACCGGCACGGACCTGCCGCTGCCGGTGATCCTGAAGTCGGACGCCGTGACGGTCCTGGCCTTGACGCTGCCATAGCCCACGGGCGCCACCTTGGGCCGCGCGGCAAACAGCGCGTCATCCACGAGCCGGCCCGCCGCGAGGACGCGCGCGACGCGGCAGTCTTCAAGGCTGTCGATGATGGCGAGGTCCGCCCGCCAGCCGGGCGCAACCAGCCCCCGGTCATGCAGGCGGAAGGCCCGTGCGGCGGAGATCGACGCTGCCCTGTAGGCCGCAAGCGGCTCCGCACCTTCGGCGATGGCGGTGCGGATCATGAAGTCGAGGTGGCCTTCCTCCGCAATGTCCAGCGGATTGCGGTCATCCGTGCAGAGCGCGATGAAGGCGGAGTTGCGCTCGGTGATCAGCGGGATCAGGGCATGGAGGTCCTTCGAGACCGAACCCTCGCGGATCAGGATGTGCATGCCCTTCGAGAGCTTCTCCTTCGCCTCTTCCGCCGTGGTGGTCTCGTGGTCGGTCCGGATGCCGGCCGCGAGATAGCCGTTGAGCGCCATGCCGCGCAGCAGCGGCGCATGCCCATCGATATGCCGGCCGGCGAACAGGGCAAGCTTGTCGAGTGCTGTGGGGTCGAGATGGAGCACGCCCGGAAAATTCATGAACTCGGCAAGGCCGATGACCTTTGGATGGTTCATGAACTCCGCAAGGTCCTGCGCGGCAAGGGCAGCGCCCGAGGTTTCGAGGTGCGTGGCGGGAACGCAGCTTGAGACCTGCACCCGCAGGTCCATCACCGTGGCCATGGCGCTGTCCAGGAAAAAGCGGATGCCCTCGGCGCCCAACACATTGGCAATCTCATGCGGGTCGCAGATGGCAGTGGTCACGCCGTGCCGCAGCACGCAGCGGTCGAACTCGAGCGGTGTGACCAGCGATGATTCGACATGGAGATGCGTGTCGATGAAGCCAGGGACCACGATCTGGCCGGAAACGTCGATCTCCCGTTTCCCGGCATAGGTTCCAAAGGTGCCGGTGATGCGATCTCCGGTGATCGCGACGTCGGAGGACACCAGCGCACCGCTCACCAGATCGAGGAAGCGGCCGCCCTTCAGAACCAGGTCGGCCGGCTCCGCGCCCTGGCCCTGGCTGATGGCATTGCGCAAGAACTCCTGCATTGGCGTCACTCCCGGGCTGCGATGGACGGTCCAGCTATTGGGGCCTGGACCTTCACCGCGTCAACCCTTCCTGATGAGGAGTTCGCGCGCGGTGGCTTCGTTGGTGATCAGCACATTGCAATCGATGAGCTTCACGGCGCCTAACAGGCATTCGACCTTTTCGTTGCCGCCGGACGCGATGATCCGGATGGGCACGTTGCGCAGCTGCTCGATGGGCAGCGACATGACGCGGCGGTTGACAGGGTGATCGACCACCTTGCCGTCGCGGTCATAGAAATTGAACAGGAGATCGCCGACCGCCCCCATCCTCAGGAGTGCGGCCCTGTCCTCGTCGCTGATCAGGTTGAAGCGGAAGGCCGTCGACGTGGGCGCCAGCGTGCCAACACTCACCAGCGCCATGTCCAAACGCTCGGCCCGCTTGAAGATGTCCTTCAGCCCGCAGCGCTCGATCAGGGCTTCGCGGGTTTCGGGCGAATCGACCACGGCCGGCGCCTGGAACAGGTAGCAATCGGCGCCCATGATGCGCGCAAACTGCCAGGCGAACTCCGCTGGGTTGAACTTGCGGGCCTGCACGATGCCGCCCAGCAGGGAGATGACCTGCACGTTCTCGAGCTCGCGAGGAGCCAGCGTCGAAAGCGATTCATAGAGCGTCGCACCCCAGCCAACGCCAACGGTCATGTCCTCGGTCAGGCTGTCGGACACATACATCCCCGCCGCCACGCCGATGGACTTCGCCACGTTCTCCGCCAGCACGGGCTCCGGCACCACCACGGCTTCCCGGAAACCGAAGGCTTCCTTCAGCTCCGCCTCCAGTTCGAAGCATTCGGAGACTTCGCCCTCGATCCAGATCTTCACCTCGCGCTGGCGGATGGCCTCGTTGATGTTGCGCACCACCGTGACGCGGCCGATGCCCAGCCGGTCGGCGATCTCGTTCTGCGTCAGCCCCTCGACGTAGTACATCCACGCAATTCGCATGCGGTTGCGGGCGATGCGTCCTGCGCCGCGCTCCGGCGACAAAGGGCGGTTCCTGCGGGCGGAGTGTTTGTCCAGCATGTCTGCCACTTTGGTACAGTCTCGATCATAGTGTCTTAAGATACAAAAATCTGCAAGACAGCACTTTTGTCACATTGTTGACCATCTCCCAAGAAACATTGGGTTTTGCAGGTGCATGGCGAAGTGCAGCGGTAGATCGTCTGTCGGATTTTGCAGCGCAAAACTTTGTTGCAGTGCCACAATACGAAACATTTGCACATCGATCTGTAATTTAGTACAGGAATTGGGACCGATGCATGCAAGCCCTGCACAAGAACAGGGGTGCCAATGGGAGGACCGGACGTGCCAGCGCATTTTCCATTCCCTCGGACCGCCGCAATCATGCCGCTTGGCTGTGAGGCGCTCCCGTCGGCCATCGACGCCGGACACACCGCCACGACCTTGCCCGCCGCCGGCCTCGGCGAGGCGCGGATGCAACACCATCAGGCCCATCAATGGAGGAATGAATGCTGATCACCAAACCGCGCGGCATGACTCGCCGCTCGCTGCTGAAGTCCAGTGCCGCCGCAGGCCTGGCGCTCACCGCCGGAACCGGCGGCGTCTCGCTGTTCAACGTGCGCAGCGCCTATTCGCAGAACCTGCCCAACCCTGCTGACGTGCTGGCGAAGATCAACGTCGGCAACATGGTGAAGAAGGAATACCGCGAGCAGTACAAGCTCGGTGACAATGACGAGCTGTGGGATCCGACGAAGGACTGGATCCGCACCGTCGATTGGGAAGCCGTCCGCAAGGAGCATGCCGGCAAGACCGTGCGCTTCGCGATCGGCGCCGCCGACCGCGAGTCCGCGCAGGAGCAGATCGAGCCCTTCGCGCAGCTCTCCGGCATCAAGATCGAACTCGTCGCCATTCCCGACGATTCGATGTACGACAAGGTCGTGGCCGAATTCCTCTCGGGCAACGCCAGCTTCGACGCCATCCAGTTCTTCTCTCCGTGGCTCGGCGACTTCGCCGCCCAGGGCTTCCTGAAGCCGCTCGATGAATATGTCGCCAAGTGGAAGCTGCCCTTCGACGACTTCTACGAGACCTATCAGAAGAACTACGGCCACTGGGCGGACAAGGGCATCCTCGGCATTCCCTTCGACTGCGACATCCAGCAGGTCCACATCCGTCCGTCGATCTTCAAGAAGATCGGCATCGACGCCGACCGCGTGAAGACCTTGCCGAGCTATGACGAGATGATCCGCCTCGCGCCGGAACTGAACAAGGCTGAAGCCGGCGTGAACGGCATCGGCATGATGTGCGGCCGCGGCTTCTGGGCCACCTACACCTGGCAGCATATCTCGGCTCAGTACGGCATGATGCTGTTCAACGAGAACTGGGAGCCGATCTTCAACGGCGACGCCGGCGTCAAGGGCCTCGAGACCATCGTGGCGCTGTCCAAGCACGCCATCGAAGGTGTTGCGGCGGCCGACTGGCCGACCAACCGCGCTGCCTGGCTCGGCGGCCAGATCGCCTGCAACATCTCCTGGCAGGATTCGGGCACCCAGGCCACGCGTCCCGACCAGTCCAAGATCGGCGATGATGTGCTGACCGTCTACACCCCGCGCGTCGAAGGCGGCAACTTCGCGCCGCCGAACATCGCGGGCTCCACGTCCTGCGTCACGGCGACCTCGCCGGAGCCGGAAGCGGCCTTCCTGATGCTCGCCTACCTCACCACCGCCTCGATCATGGCCATGAACGAAGCCAATGCCAACGGCGTTGCTCCGGGCTACAGGTCGGTGCTGAAGAATGAGAAGCTGCAGGCCGTCTCCCAGCCCGCCAAGGTCTGGGGCGACTCGCTCGACTACGCCTGGTGCGCGCCGCGCGTGCCCGCCGGCTTCCAGATTGACCAGGAAATCGGCTTCCTGATCAACAAGGTCGTTGTCGGTGAAATGCAGCCCAAGGCGGCGCTCGACGAGGCCGTGGTGAAGGTCAAGGACATCATGTCCAAGAATGGCTTCTACCAGGGCAAGGACCCGATGAACTTCGCGGCGACGGAGCCCGGCATGTGGGTCGGCAAGGGCAAGCCGCTGCCGTTCTGATCTCTAGACACCAAGAGACTCCTCCCCCGCCACCCGGCGGGGGAGGGGCCCCAACATACTGAAGGGCTCATGACCGACGCCGTCCTCTCCAGCACTTCGATCCGTCCGGCGCCGCGTCGTCGCAGCCCCTTCATGCGCAAGGCGTTCCCCTACCTGCTGGTGGCGCCGGCCGTCATCTACCTTCTTGCGATCACGCTCTATCCGGGCATCTTCGCCGTCTGGCGGAGCTTCTATGCCGGCCGCTTCCAGCTCAATTTCGTGGGCTTCGAGCAATACATCGACCTTTTCCACGATGAGGCCTTCTGGCACAGCCTCTCCAATACGCTGATCATCGGCGGGATCACCCTAACCATCGAGTTCGTCATCGCGCTGGGGCTTGCAGCCCTGGTCTACCGCGATCCGCTGGTCAAGGGCTGGCGCATCCTCTTCCTGCTGCCGATGCTGTTCATGCCGTCGGCCGTGGCCTTCCTCTGGAAGCTGCTGTTCAATGATGGCCGCGTCATCAGCGACCTCTTCATGCGGATCGGCCTCGTCGATTCGAACATAGACTTCATGGGCTCGACCTGGGCGGCGCGAAGCGTCCTCATCGTGACCGATGTCTGGCAGTGGACTCCCTTCCTGTTCATCATCTTCGTTGCCGCCCTCCAGGGCCAGGACAAGGAGATCGAGGAAGCCGCGCGGCTTGACGGCGCGCGCTGGCGCCAGGTCTTCTTCTCGATCTCGCTGCCGATGATGCGGCCGGTCATCGCCATCGCGCTCGTGCTGCGCGGCATTGACATTCTCACCATGTTCGCCTCGCCCCACATCATCACGCAGGGCGCACCCGCGGGCGACACCGAGACGGTGAGCTATTTCATCTATCGCACCGGCTTCAAGAGCTTCGAGTTCGGCTATGCCTCGGCGGCCTCCGTCATCGTGCTGATCCTGACCATCGTGCTGGCGCAGCTTTTCGTCCGCCGCTTCTTCAAGTCCGGGAGGGACTGATGTCCGAGACCTCAAAGTTCTCCCTGGGGCGTACCCTGCTGCTGGGCATCTGGGGCCTGTTCTGCCTGGCACCGATCATCTTCTTCGCCACCATCGCACTTCGGCCGCGTAACGAGATCATCGCGCCAAGGCCCATCTACTTCCCCACCATCTCGATCGAGACCTGGGCCAAGATCTGGGCCGAATGGCCGATCATGACCTATTTCATGAACTCGGTCATCGCCGTCAGCGGCAGCGTCCTGATCTGCCTCGTGCTCGGCATTCCCGCCGCCTATTCCCTTGCGCGCTACCGCTACAAGGGCCGCGAGGACATCGGCTTCTACATTCTCTCCACCAAGATGATGGCGCCGGCGGCGGTGGCCATCCCGATCTTCTTCCTGTTCCGCGCGCTGGGCCTGCTCGATACGGTCTGGGCCCTCATGCTGGTCTATGCGGCGATGAACCTGTCGATCGTCGTGTGGATCATCCGCTCCTACATGATCGATATTCCGCACGAGATCGAGGACGCCGCCCGCACCGACGGCGCGTCCGATCTCCGCATCCTGTGGTCGATCATCATCCCGATGTGCATGCCCGGCATCATCACGGCGGGTGTCATCGCCGCGATCTTCGCCATGAACGAGTACCTGTTCACCCTCATCATCGCGACCAAGCAGGCCTATCCGCTGTCGGTGGCGCTCGCCAACTTCTCGGGCGGATCGGACGGCATCATCTACAACGCTATCGCACTCGTGGCCTTCCTCGCCTTCTTCCCCGCACTCCTGCTGGTGATCCTCATCCAGAACCACCTGTCACGCGGGCTCACCATGGGCGCGGTGAAGGGTTGAGTTGAAGGCCCTCGTCTTTCGCGCACCGGAGCGGATGGGGATCGAGACCCTGCCCGATCCGGAGTGCGAGCCCGGCGGGCTGATTGTCCGGGTGAAGGCGGCAACCGTCTGCGGCACCGATATCCGCATCTACAAAGGCATCAAGACGCGCGGCGTTCGCGCGCCGTCCGTGCTCGGGCACGAGTTCTCCGGCATCATCGAGGAGAGTGGCGATCCCAACTGGCGCCCGGGGCAGCGGGTGGCGATCTGCCCGGCGCTCGCCTGCGGCAGGTGCCGGATGTGCCGGGAAGATGCAACGAACATCTGCGAGAGCCTCGTCGCCTATGGCTACGAGCTTGACGGAGGCTTCGCGGAACGCGTGCATGTGCCTCGCGCCTTTGTGGCCGCGGGCAACGTGCTGGCCATGCCGGACCACATGAACTTCGAGGAGGCGGCCCTGGCGGAGCCCCTGGCCTGCGTCATCAACGGGCAGGCGCAGATGCGGCTCGACGCCGGCCAG
This sequence comes from Aestuariivirga sp., assembly GCA_020252385.1. GTDB lineage: Bacteria > Pseudomonadota > Alphaproteobacteria > Rhizobiales > Aestuariivirgaceae > Aestuariivirga. The sequence goes on along the minus strand of JADCDC010000234.1, from coordinate 1,047 downwards.
CACGTGGCGGTTCTGGGGGCGGGGCCCATCGGGCTTCTGCACGTCATGCTGGCCAGGGCAAGGGGGGCCGAGCGCATCACCGTCGTGCAGCGAAGCCGGTCCCGCCGCGATGCCGCGCTGATGCTGGGCGCCGACATGGCGATCACGGCGGAAGAGGCGGCAGAGCTGAAGGTCGATGCGGCCATCGTGGCCGTCGGCTCGGCCGATCTCGCGAATCTCGCCGCCCGGATCGTGAGGCCGCGCGGGCGCATCAACCTCTTCGCTGGCTTTCCTGTGGGGGAGCTGCCGCGCTTCGATCTCAACGCCGTGCACTACGGCGAGCACCAGGTGACGGGAGCCTTCGGCCTAACGCTCGCGCAGTTTCGCGAGGCGCTTCACCTCATCGAGTCGGGAGCAGTGCCGGCAGGAAAACTCGTCACCCACCATGTGGCGCTCGGCGAGGCGATGGATGCCGTGGCGCTCGCCGCCAGGGGCGAGGCGTTGAAGGCCGTCATCGCCGTCTGAGAAGAGCTAGGCCCTGCTCTTCGTGGTCTTCATGAAGTGGAGGGTGTGCTCGAAGTCCGTCACGCCCGCCTGTGAGCCCAAGCCCGTCGCATTGAGCGCCGAGGTCGCCTGGGCGAAGCGCACGGTCGTCTCCGCATCGAAGCCCCTGACGAGGCCCACCGCAAAGCCGGCGTCAAAGGCATCGCCGCAGCCGCAGGTGCATTTCACCGCGATGTCGAAGGCGGGAATGCGGAACTTCGCTCCGTCACGGTCGTGGTAATAGGCGCCTTCGCCCCCCAGCGTGAGCACGCAGGCCTTCACGCCCATGTCGAGGAAGAACTTCGCCGTGTCGCCATGGTCGCTCAAGCCGCAGAGTGCCTGCGCCTCCTCGATCGAGGGCATGAAGTAATCGGTATAGGGCAGCACCGAGGCGACGGCGGGCAGGTCCTTCGGCGAGCCCGCGAAGACGTCGACCGTCGTCGTGGCACCCGCCGCCTTGGCCGCCTTCATGACTTCCGCGCTGCGGCCCTTGTCCATCGCATCCATCAGTCCAGATCGGAAGAG
>JADCDC010000233.1 GCA_020252385.1 Aestuariivirga sp. | reverse complement strand
GGTGAAAAGAATTCATCGCCAGAAATGGAAATGGCCCCGCCAAGAGGCAGGGCCATGTCCTGGAATTCGGGAGCCTGGGGCTCAGATCGCGTCCTTGACTTCCTTGGCGGCGCGGAAGGCCAGCTTCTTCGAGGCCTTGATCTTGATCTGCTCGCCGGTGGCGGGGTTGCGGCCCATGCGGGCGGGACGCTTCTTGACCTGGAAGATGCCGAGGCCGGTGACGCGCACCTTGTGGCCCTTCTTGAGATTCTTCACGGCGAGCTCGACGAAGGCGCCGAGGAACTCGTTCGCTGCCTTTTTCGACATCTCGTGCTTCTCGGCCAGTTCGGCGGCGATCTTCGAGAGGGCAATCGTCTGGATCTTGTCGTCAGCCATGTTTTCTCTCCTTATTGGGGTTTGGCTGGCGTGAGCGTTAACCCAGCTTTCGATTCGGGAAAACCCATATTTTTCGCGGTTTTTTTTCACCTCGATCAGAAAAACCCTTGTGAACCGGGCATTGGGGTTTCGTCAAGAATCGCTGCACTCACGAAAAGCAAGCGATTTCATGGGCTTGCCGGAGGGGTTCAGGCGCCCGGAGGCTTGCCCGGAGCATCGAGCGCGATGTCGAGATGGTTCTTGAGCGGAATGGGCGGAAGGCCATGTTTTGTGGAAAACTCGTCCAAGTTGGCGCGCCGCTGCCGCTCCAGCGATTCGCCTGACATGTTCCGGGCATGGACGCGAATCGCCACTACGGGCCTCTGGATGTGGGTCAGCGCGTGGCCCGCCCGCGCGATGCGCAGGTACCAGTCCCAGTCCCAGTAGAAGGGCAGCGACTCGTCGAATGGCCCAAGCTCTTCGTGCAGGCTGCGGCGATAGACGACGCCGGAGATCAGGATGGTGTTGTCGCGGGTGAGCGAGTCCGCATCAGCCGCGAAGGCGAAGGGAAGGCTCGGCCGCCCGTCCTCGAACGCCATGACGCCGTTGCAATAGCAGAAGGCGCCACCATGGTCGAAGACGGCCGCCACCTGCTCGAAATAGGTTTCATCAGTGAACCAGTCATCGTCGTCGAGAAAGCAGATGCACTCGCCTGTGGCATGGGCAACCCCCATGTTGCGGGCCGGAACGGGGCCGCGCTCCCGGTTGTCGAGAACCGTGATGGCGGGGTGCATGTGCCCCACGGCTTGCGCCGCGCCCACCCCGTCATCGACCACGATGATCTCCGCGGGAGCCCATGTCTGCGACAGCACGCTGGCAATCGCCTGCTTCAGGAAATGGTGCCGGCCACGGGTGGGGATGACGACGGAAATGCTGCTCATGCTGCCGATACGGTGGAGGACCATCGCGAGATTGCCTGCTATAGCATGCTTTCCATGATTGCAGCGCTGCAGATGTATGACTGGCCCGAGATCCGGGACGCGACCGATGAATGGTGGCGCGGCCTGGCGGGCCATCTGGGAGTCGATGCCGGCCTGTCGCGGCCGGACGACTTCACCGCGCCGTGGTTCGCCGACGATCTGGTCTTCGGGCAGACCTGCGGCTACCCCTTCACCCATGCCCTGAAGGGGCGGGTCGCCTGTGTCGCCACCCCGCACTATGCGGCGGATGGCTGCGTCGGCCCCGACTACTGCAGTATCCTCTTCGCCCGCGAGAATCTGCCGCTTCCGGCCTTTCGCGACAGGGTGGCGGCGGTGAACACCCCTGATTCGATGTCGGGCATGCTCGCCCTGAAACTGGTCTTCGCTCCCTATGCGGAGCGCGGGCGGTTCTTCGCCCGCGCCATCGAGACGGGTGGGCACCTCGCCTCCCTGGCGGCGGTGCGTGAGGGCCGTGCGGATGTCTGCGCCATCGACTGCGTCTGCGTGGCGCTGGCGCAACGCTACCGCCCGGACGCCCTCGCCGGACTTTCCCCGATCGCGCGCTCGCCCTCCGTCCCCGGGCTTCCCTTCATCACGCGCGCGGGCGATCCCGCAAGGCTCCGCGAGGGCCTGTCGCAGGCCTTCGCGGACACAGGCCTCGCCTCCGCCCGCGACGCCCTGCTGCTCTCGGGCTTCAGTGTTCTCGATCAAGCGTCCTACGGCCGCATCACGGCACTCGAGGACGCGATGGAGAAGGCCGGCGGACTTTCGCTGATCTAGCTGCGGGCCGGCACCGTCTCATCGGGCGAGGGGCGGGCCTTCACGAAGTCCTCCTTGGTCTCGCAATGGAGAGACAGCGCGTGGAGCTTCGGAAACTTTCCGGCCGGGAAGATGTCCGGCACGCGCATCTTCAGGAAGCCCAGCATACAGCCGATGGTGACGTCGGCCTGGGAGAACTTCGAATCGAAGAACCACGGCGCGCCGCAATCATGCTCGAGCTTGTCGAGGGCCGCGCCGGCTTGAGACAGCATGCGCTTCTCGTAGTCGCGGTTGATGTGCTTGTCGATATGGAACAGCCGCTCGTAGAACAGGGAGACCGCCTTGTCGGCGATGCCGAGTGCCAGCACCACCGCCTGCAGCACCTTGCGCCGCTCCGGCCCATGCGCCGGTGTGAGTGCGCGTGCCGGGCCCGCCATCTCGTCGAGGTGATCGATGATGGCCGAGGAATCGATCAGCGTCTCCCCGGTCTCGAGGATCAGCGAGGGAACGCGGATGAGCGGGTTGATCTTCTGCATCTCGCCCACATTGCGGAACACCGAAATGGGGTTGCGGGTATAGGGCATGTGATAGTGGTGGAGCGTCACCGCCACGCGCCTGACGAAGAGGGAGTCGAATTGCCCGACGAGGATCATCGCCGGATCATCGCGCAATCACGAAAGCCGCTCAAGCGCTGTTTCGCGCCCCATCAGGGGGAGGAGCTGGGCGAGCTCGGGGCCGTGGTCGAGGCCCGTCAGCGCCAGGCGGAGCGGCATGAACAGTGGCTTGCCCTTGCGGCCGGTCGCGGCCTTCACGGCGTCGGTCCATGTCTTCCAGCTCGTCGTGTCCCAGGGTTCGGGCGGCAGAAGTGTTCGCGCCTCGGCGATGAAGGCGCGATCCTCCTCCGCCACCACGGGCGCCACCTCACCCGCGACCACGCGATGCCAGAGATGCCAATCCGACAGTTTCTCGACATTGCCCCTGATGGCCAGCCAGAAGGCTTCCGTCACACCGGGCAGGCGGTCCTTCACATTGTCCCACGGCATGTGGTGGAGAAGCTTTGCGTTGAGCGCCAGCAGTTCCTTCTCGTCGAAGCGGGCTGGCGCACGGGAGAGCTTGTCCAGCGCGAAGCCTGCGACCAATTCCGAATAGTCCTGGCACGGATGAATGTTGTCGGAGGTTCCGAGCAGGGCGGCATGGCTCACCACCGCCATCGGCTCCAGCCCGTTCTCGCGCATCGAGGCGATGGAGAGGGAGCCCAGCCGCTTCGAAAGGCCCTTGCCGTCCGCCCCTGTCAGCAGGCTGTGGTGGGCATAGTCCGGCACCTTGCCGCCCAGCGCCTCGGTGATCTCGATCTGGACGGCGGTATTTACCACGTGATCCTCGCCGCGGATCACATGGGTGATGCCGAAGTCGATGTCGTCGATGACGGAGGGGAGCGTGTAGAGATAGGTGCCGTCCTCGCGCACCAGCACGGGATCGGAGAGGGTGGTCGTGTCGATGTGCTGCGGCCCGCGGATCAGGTCGTTCCATGTGACCACGCGGCCATCGAGCCTGAATCGCCAGTGCGGCTTGCGACCCTCGGCGTCGAGCCTGGCGCGATCCTCACCGGTGAGCTTCAGGCCGGCGCGGTCATAGACCGGCGGCAGCTTGCGCGCCTCCTGGCGCTTGCGCTTGCGGTCGAGCTCATCCGCCGTCTCGTAGCAGGGATAAAGCCGGCCTTCGGCGCGCAGCCGGTTGGCGATCTCATCATAACGCCCAAAGCGCTTCGACTGCCATTCGACGCGGGCCGGCACGATGCCAAGCCAGGCGATGTCTGCGGCGATGCCGTCCGCGAAGTCCTGGGTCGAGCGCGCGGTATCGGTATCGTCGTAGCGGAGCACGAATGCGCCGCCGGTCTTCTGCGCCATCAGCCAGTTGAGGATGGCCGTTCGCGCATTGCCGATGTGGATGCGCCCCGTCGGCGAGGGCGCGAAGCGCACGATGGTCATGATCAGCGGCCGTCCCGGAAGCCGTTGGTGATGGGGTAGCGCCGGTCCCGCCCGAAGTTGCGCCGCGTGATCTTGACGCCGGGTGCCGCCTGCCGCCGCTTGTATTCGGCCACATAGAGCATGTGCTGCACGCGCTTCACCAGCGCCTCGTCGTGCCCCGTCTCCGCCACGATGTCGACCACGGGCATTTCATTCTCGACCAGGCGTTCCAGAATGGAATCGAGCACGTCATAGGGCGGCAGCGAATCCTGGTCGGTCTGGTTCTCGCGCAGTTCCGCCGAAGGCGGCCTGGTGATGATGCGCTCGGGGATCACGGGCGAGAGGCGGTTGCGCCACGTGGCGAGCCGGTAGACCTCTGTCTTGTAGACGTCCTTGATCGGGTTGTAGCCGCCGTTCATGTCGCCATAGAGCGTTGCATAGCCAACCGACATTTCCGACTTGTTGCCGGTCGTCAGCACCATGGCGCCGAACTTGTTGGAAATCGCCATCAGAATCACGCCGCGGCTGCGCGACTGAAGGTTCTCCTCCGTGATGCCGGCGGTCGTGCCCGCGAACATCGGCTGGAGTGCGGCCAGGAAGCCCTCGACCGGCTGCTTGATCGGAACGACATCGTAGCGCACGCGGAGGAGCCTGGCGCATTCCTCCGCGTCCGCGAGGCTCTCCTTGCTGGTATAGGCATAGGGCAGCATCACGCAGTGCACCTTGTCCGGCCCCAGCGCATCGACCGCCATGGCGGCCACCACGGCGGAATCGATGCCGCCCGACAGGCCCAGCACCACGCCGGGAAAACGGTTCTTCAGCACATAGTCCCGGAGGCCGAGGACGCAGGCCTTCCAGGTTTCCTCTTCCTTTTCGGGGATCGTCACCATCTCGCCCGGCGTGCAGCGCCAGCCATCCGCCTCGCGCCGCCATTCGGTGAGCGCGATCTGCTCCTCGAACATCGGCATCTGCCAGGCGAGTGTCCGGTCGGCGTTCAGCACGAAGGAGGCGCCGTCGAAGACCAGCTCATCCTGGCCGCCCACCTGGTTGAGATAGGCCATGGGCAGCCCGGTCTCGGTGACACGCGCCACGACGAGGTTGAGGCGCACATCGTCCTTTTTGCGCTCGAAGGGGGAGCCGTTGGGAACGAGCAGGATTTCAGCACCGGTC
>JADCDC010000232.1 GCA_020252385.1 Aestuariivirga sp. | reverse complement strand
CCTTGTCCTTCGCGAGCGACCAGGCGTGGTGGTTGGCGACTGGATTGAGCTGGCGCCAGAAATTCTGCCAGGGGCCGCTCTCCTTGAGGCTCCAGCCTGCCGCCACGAGGCAATCATAGGCCTGTGCCGCCTGGGGCAGTGGCACGAGCACGTCGAGGTCGCGCACCAGCCGCTCGCGCGCGATGCGGCCATCGGCCATGACGCGTGCGGCACCCTTGATGGCCATGACCGGAATGCCGGCAGCCGAGAGGGCGGCAACGCCGCTCATGCAGCCGGTGAGGCAGATCTGCGACTGCGCGTAGAGGAATTTCTGGATGCCCTTCATGCGCGGCGAGATGTCGGCCGTGGGCTCGAGCCAGGCGATCCGGTCTGCGACTGCGCCGAGCAGGCGCACTTCGTTCCACGGGGTTTCGTCGAGCGCATAGCCGCGCCGCCACTCCTGCCAGGCAGCGCGTGCGGCCGCCTCGGGCGCCAGCGCCGCCCTGACCAGAAGATCGAGCGGGCCTGAGGGCAGGGTTGCAATTGCGGCGGTCATCAGGATGCCTCGCTCCACGACGCCGCAAGCCACCCTGCGAGGCATGAAGCCGCCTCCTGCGGATCGCTGCCCAGTTCCAGCCGGAAGCAGGGAAGTGCGCGCACGAGCCGCCCCAGCTTCGGGATGGCGGCCTCTTCCCTGCCGCGCAGCAGGAACACCGTTGGTGGAACCAGTGCCTTCAGCATCGCCGCCGGGCTCTCCGGCACGATGACGCTGCCGGGGCGGTGCGCGATGACGCTTCTGACCACTGCCCGGAGCGGCATTTCGCGCGTAAGGCCGTTGGCCCGCACATCGGAATAGCGGACGAGCCGCTTTCCCGCGCATGGCGTGAAGGGGGCGGAGGCGAGGGATCTGGGCATCCTGATGCTGCTCGCGGGGTCGAGCTTCACCGAGTCATAGAGCCCATAGGCCCGGTAGCCCGCCGCCCGTTCTTCGACAAGAATGAGATCGTCGCCGCAGACCCGCATGCCAGCCTCGAAACACGCGGCGACGGTGGTCGACTTGCCCGAACCGCCCTGTCCGACGAGCAGGCAGCCGCCGGTTTCGGAGCCCACCGCACCCGCATGCACCATGAAGAATGCCGATGGCGCGATGAACCAGTTGAGCAGGGTCTTGAAGGGCGAGCCCTGTTCCCATGCGGGAAGCAGCGCCTCCTCCCCGATCCACAGCAGCCCTTCCCGGCTTTGGTGGTCGAGGATGAGCCATTGCCCGTGGTCAGGGTTGTACATGGCGGTGAGCGAGCCATCGGCCGCGATATGAAGGCGCTCGAGGTGGCGCGCGTCCGTATGGGGCAGGTGCCCGGTCGGTGGGGCCGCGCAGGGCGGCTCACTGCCGCTCAGTATCCCGATGTGCAGGTCGCCGCCGCTTCCGCCTGGAAGCAGGCAGCGCGTCAAGGCCTCGTGCAGCGCATCGCTGTTTGATGAGATCGTGCAGGAGACGGGACCCATGCGGCAATGGCTGCGCTTGCGCTCCTGGGGTTCCAGGAGCGACAGGCCATGCCGCAGGAGCGCCCGCAGCAGGCTGGTTGATTGCGCGTGCCGCTCATCGGTCATCGCCGGTCATGTGGCTCCCGGGAAGGTGGCCGGGCGCACGGGCCAGCCAGATCCCTCATCGACCTCATGCACGGGATCGATGGCGATCAGCTCTGCCAGGTCGCTGAACACGCTCAGCACCGGCACGGCATAGGCCACCCCGGCGAGGCTGTAGAGCGTCGTGCCGCCACCCGCCGGAGGCGCCTCGGCCTCGACCAGCAGCTCATGCTCGATCATCGCCGCCACCGTTCCCGCCACCTCCTCGCCCTGTGCCGGGCTCAGGCCGGAGGTGAGCGCGGCCAGCACGGTAGAAACCGTCTGCGGCGTCTCGAAGGCCTGCCAGATCTGGGTGGCACTGCCCTGCATGCTGAAATAGAGCCCCTTCTCGACATTGATCAGCACCGTCTCGTCGGCAAAGACATCCGCGACGATCTTCTTGTTCACGGCGAAAGCAGTCATTGCGGATCTTCCCTCGTCATCGGTTGTTGTCGGGCTGGAGGCTTCTGCGCCGCCGCTTCCTGCCGGCGCCGGAGCAGGGCCTTGTGCGCCATCTCCAGGAGTCCCCTGCCGTTCCTTGTCTCGTCTTCCATGCTCATGGAGTTCCGGTGAAGCCTGCGCCGCAGCACCAGCGTGTCATGCAGCGCAAAACGGAGGCCCGCCCGCTTGGCGCGGTCCATCCAGTCGATCCAGTGTCCAGCACGCAGCCCAGCATCGAAGGCTCCGACTGAGCGGAACGCCTTGGCGCGCACAGCCATGCCGCCCCCAAGCCAGCATGCCACTCGCGCCCGCGGTCTGAAGCGGCTTCGCGCATCAGCGGGCTCGGAAGGACAGACGAATTCCTCCATGTATCCGGCGGTGCCATCGATTGCAGAATCGCCGTCGAGAAGCGCCAGGTGAGAGGCTATCGCGTTCTCGGTCCAAAGATCGTCGGCATCGAGGAAGGCGAGGACGGTTCCTGTCGCGGCGCCAGCACCTGCATTTGCCGCAGCGCCCGGCCCGGCATTTTGCTGCCGGAGGAGGTGCACACCCCCGCATGCCGCGGCGACGGCCGCGGTGCCATCCGTTGACCCATCGTCGACCACGATGATCTCGGCCACCGGCAGCGTCTGGCGCATGACGCTGGCGAGGGTTTCGCCCAGCGTGCGCGCCGCATTGTAGGCAGGTATGACGACGGTGACGGAACTCATGCCAAAGGTTCCAGAAAACTGGAGAAGTCGGGAAGCGGCGTCCCGAGAGTGCCCCGCTCGCGCCTGCGCCGCAAGGACCTGCTCATGGCGAGGCGGAGGCTGGCGTCCTTGGCAGGATCAGCCCTCGACATCATCGAATCCGGATGGCGGCGATAATAGAGTTCGGCACTGCGGAGAATGGTGAAGGGAATGCCCGCCTCCCGGACGCGGAGCATCAGATCGACGTCCTCGCTGTAGATGAAGGCCTCATCGAAGGCGCCGCCGATTGTCTCGAAGACCTCGCGCCGGTAGATGCAGGCGCCGACATGGACATGGAACAAGGTTTCGGTCCGGCTTCCGGGCATGGGCCCCAGTCCGTCCTCGGCTGGCGTCTCGAAATAGGTCACGTAGCCCGATACCATCTGGAGATCGCGCCGGGCCGCGAGCCTGCCCAGCTGCCGCTCCAGCTTGCCTGCCGGCCAGAGGTCGTCCGCATCGAGAAAGGCGATGAGCGGTGCGCGCGCCGCGGCGATACCGATGTTGCGCGCCCTTGCGGGATGCATGGCCTCCTGCCGAAGGAGGCGCAAGGGGTGGCCGTCATCCCTCTGGCGCTCGACGAGTTCCGCCGTTCCGTCACGCGATCCGGCATCGACCACGATCACCTCGAGCTCCCGATGGTTCTGCCGCCAGATAGAGGACAGCGCGAAGCCGAGGAATGCCCCCATGTCCCGCGCCGGGATGATGACGGAAACGGATGGTTCGGTCACGTATTCTGATGGCCCTGCTGCCGTGGCGGGAGAGTCCGGCACGGCGAACCCCCCGGGGCTGCTGTTTATCCCATGATCATGGGGGTGTCACCATATGTTGCCGCTCAGGAACCCCACATCCAGGCGCATTGCGGCAGGGCGATGATCGCGCCCGATGCGAGCGCTATTCCATAGGGCACGTCCCGGTTGACGGGCGCCTTGCGCACAAACCTGTCGAACAGCACGCGCAGGCCAATCAGCATGCCGAGAAGGCCGCCTGCCAGCGCGGTCCACACGAGGAAGGGCAGCAGCGCCGGCCAGCCGAGCCAGAGGGCCGCGGCAGCGAGCAGCTTGGCGTCACCGCCCCCGAACAGCCCCAGGGCGAAGAGCAGGAACCCACCGAGCAGCACTGCGCCGGAAATCGCCAGGTGGGTGCCGATGGCGGGGAGGCCCAGTCCGGCCAAAAGGGCCACCGGAAGGAACAGCCCCGCAATCAGCAGGACCAGCTGGTTCGGAATGCGGAAGTACAGCGCATCGCCCGCGGCTGCGGCGATGAGCAGGGCGGCAAACAGGTAGGCTGGCAGTGAGGCAATCATGGCGGAGCCTGTTCAGGTGACGCGCTCGTGATCAGTTGTTCCCGAGTGCTTCGAGGTTGTTGCGGGTGATCTGGCAGGTGGGGGCAAGGCGCATGGCCTTCTCGAACTCCCTGCGTGCTCCGGCCGTGTCGCCGCGAAGCCTGAGCGAGTAGCCGTAGTTGTTGAAGTAGGTGACGCTCTCGCCATAATTGCTCTTGATGTGGGTGTAGACGGGGTCGGCGAGATCGAAGCGGCGGAGCTGGTCATAGGAGGCAGCCAGCCCGTACCAGGCTTCGAGGGTGGCCACGCGCGATGTGCTGGCCATGCCGAATGCGGTATCCTCCGTGGCTTTCCTGAACTTTGCCTCGGCCACCCCGTACTCGCCTTTGCGGTAGCTTTCCTTCGCCTCGCTGATCAGCTTCAGCTGCCGTGGGTCGGCACTCGCCCTGTCGTCGGCCATGGTGTCCAGAAGCTTGCAGCCCGAGAGTTCGGATTTGGCCTGCGTTCTGTCGAGACTTGGCGTCTCGCCGCAGCCCGCGAGCAGGACCGCCAGAAGAAGAAGGTGTGTCGGGATGGTGATCCCCATGATGCCGCCTCGGTCCTAACTCGTTATCTGGGTGAATGCCTGGCTGATCCTGATGATCACCGGAAGCATGACGATCAGCACGATAACGGGAAACAGGAAGAGCGCCAGCGGCAGCACCATCTTCGCCGGAAGCGCATAGGCCTTCTCCTCGGCAACGGACATGCGCTTGTGCCGCATGTCTTCGCTGTAGATCCGCAAGGCGGCCGTAACACTCGAACCGAGCTCGCGGGACTGCTGCAGCAGGGTCGCGAAGCTCCGGATCTCGGGCACGCCGGTGCGTGAAACGAGGTTGTTGAGGGCTTCCGAGAAGCCGCGACCCATGCGCAGTTCGAGCGTCATCAGATAGATGTTGGCGCCGAGACCCGGATAGTTGGTGATGATCTCGCTGCCCACCCGGCCGATCGCCTGCTCGAGGCCCATTCCGGCATCCGTCGCGACCACGAGCAGGTCGAGAAGGTCGGGAAACCCGCGCCGGCACTCGTCCTCGTAACGCCGGGTGCGCCGGGCAAGGTAGTAATCCGGCAGGAACAACCCGAGCACGGCGGTTGCGATCGGAAGGCCGATCACCACGAGGGGGCCGCTGTTGTCGGCAAAGAGCTGCATGGCAATCGCGAGCGACAGTGGCAGGAGGAGTGCCAGGACCACGCGGAGTGCGATGAACACGCCAACAGCGTTGGGATTGAAGATCCCGGCCATCAGCAGCCGCTGGTGAACGCGCGCACCGTAGCGCGGATTGTTCATGAGGCGCTCAACCCATGAATTGATTCGCGCGGACAATTCGGACCTGCGTTCGGACTGCTCGAAGTCGAGGTCGGAAAAGCCGTTCTCCAGCTCCTCCTGAATGTCGTTCAGGTGGCTGCGCTGGCGTGAACGGATCGCTGCCCACCTCGAAATCAGCGTGCCCAGGAACCAGATGACCAGAACGATCAGGACTCCGGTTGCCAGGTAGCCCGCAAGGTCGAGTATCTTTGGGTCCAGGATGTTCATGCTAGTACTTGAAATTCACCATCTTGTAGATCACGAGGTTGCCGAGCAGCATCCAGATCATGCCGCAGATAAGCGAGATCGTTACCGACGGGCGGTCCCACACGGCGCCATAGTATTTCGGCGACACCAGATTGAGGCCGATGAAGATGAAGATCGGCAGGATCGACAGCATGATGCCGGAGGCGCGGCCCTCCGATGTCAGCACCCGCACCTTGCGGCGCATCTTCACCCGTTCCCGCAGGAGGTTCGACAGGCTGCTGACCAGTTCGATGAGATTGCCGCCCACCTCGCTCTGGATGATGATTCCCGTCGCCAACACGCCGAGATCCTCCTGGCCGACACGAACCTGCAGGTTCCGCAGTGCGCGGGTCATTGGGAAGCCATAGGCGAGCTCGTCGCTGAAGATGCCGAATTCGCTGCCCAGGGGATCCGCGATTTCGCGGGCCGCCAGCGTCAGAGCGACCGCCAGCGGGTGTCCGGCCTTGAGGCTCCTGGCGATGAGTTCGAGGGCGTCCGGCAACTGGTCGGCGAACTTGTTCTGACGCTTCCGCCGCTTCCTCAACAGCACGAGAAGCGTGCCGCCGATGCCGCGTGCCAGCGCCAGCGGCAGGGCGAGAAAGACACTGAAACGCATGTAGAACAGAAAGAATGCATAGGCGAAGGTG
>JADCDC010000231.1 GCA_020252385.1 Aestuariivirga sp. | reverse complement strand
GTCGACAAGACGGTCGTCGAACTGCTCGCCGATCCCTTGACCCACATGATCCGCAATGCCGTCGACCATGGTCTCGAAAGCCCCGAGCAGCGCATCGCCGCGGGAAAGCCCCCGGAAGGTGCGGTGCGGCTCGCCGCGGCGCACCGCTCGGGCCGCGTCATCATCGAGGTGAGCGACGATGGCCAGGGCATCAACCGGCCGCGCGTCCTCGCCAAGGCGATCGCCAATGGCCTCGTTGCGGCAGACGCGCAGCTCACCGATCCGGAGATCGACAATCTCCTGTTCCTGCCGGGCTTCTCCACCGCGCAGGCGGTCTCGAACATCTCGGGCCGCGGCGTCGGCATGGATGTGGTCAAGCGCTCGATCCAGGCGCTGGGCGGGCGGATCTCGATTGCCTCGGCACCGGGCCAGGGCTCGACCTTCACGCTCAGCCTGCCGCTCACGCTTGCGGTGCTCGACGGCATCGTGGTGAGCGTCGACCAGCAGACCTTCGTGATCCCGCTCACGGCGATCGTCGAGACGGTGAAGCACGAGGCCTCCCGCATCCATCATGTGGGCGATCATTCCTTCGTGCTCCGCGTGAGGGACGTGCTGGTGCCGCTGATCGACGTCGGCGCCGAGCTCGGCATCAGGCCGCCCGCGCGCGTGCTGCAGACGGGAGTCGCCATCCTGATCGAAACGGCGAGCGGGGCTCGCAGCGCGCTGCTCGTCGACGCGATCCAGGACCAGCGGCAGGTGGTGATCAAGAGCCTCGAGACCAACTACCGGCGCGTCGATGGCATCGCCGCCGCGACCATCCTGGGCGACGGGCGCGTCGCCATGATCCTCGACGTCGATGCGCTGGTGGGCCTGAGCCACCAGGAGCGCGCGCCGGCCGACATTCCCCTTGCCAGAGCGAGCTGACGCCATGACCGAGAAATCCTCCGATCCCTCCCGCGAGCCCGAGTTCGTGGCCTTCCGCGCCGGCGGCCTCGAGTTCTGCATCAACATCATGTCGGTGCGCGAGATCCGCGGCTTCGCGCCGGCGACCGCCATCCCGCGCGCACCCGCCTATATCCGCGGCGTCATCAACCTGCGTGGCGTCGTGCTCCCCGTCGTCGATCTCGGCATGCGGCTCGGCCTTCCCGGCAGCGAGCCCACGGCGCGCCACGTCATCATCGTGGCACAGGTGGGCGAGCGCGCGGCCGGGCTGCTGGTCGATTCGGTCTCCGACATCCTCTCGGTCGACAGCACGCTGATCCAGCCCACGCCTGACGTCGCCTCCACGCTGGCGCGCAACTTCGTGCGCGGCGTCATCGCCATGGACGGGCGCATGATCTCGGTGATCTCGCTCGACCAGGTGCTGCCGGCGGTGGAGCTCGACGCGGCATGAGGGCTGAGGAGCGGCGGCCCGAAAGCGAGTTCGGTTTCGAGGAGGGCGACTTCCAGTTCATCGCCAGGACGCTCCATGGCGAGGCCGGAATTCACCTTCCCGCCTCGAAGGCGAACCTCGTCTATTCGCGGCTGACCAAAAGGCTGCGCGCGCTGGGCCTCGAGAGCTTCCGCGACTACTGCGCGCTCGTTGGCTCGCCCGCGGGTGCGGACGAGCGCGCGCAGATGATCGCCGCACTCACCACCAACGTCACCCGCTTCTTCCGCGAGCCGCACCACTTCGAGCACCTGAAGGAGCGGCTCCTTGCCCCCCTGGCGGAGGAGATCCGCAATGGAAGGCGCGTCCGGATCTGGTCGGCGGGCTGTTCGAGCGGGCAGGAGCCCTACTCGATCGCGCTCTCGATCCTCTCGGTGATGCCCGATGCGCGCTCCTTCGACCTGCGGATCCTGGCGACCGACATCAACGCCCATGTGCTCGAGACCGCCCGGCAGGCCAGCTACACGGCGGAGGAGGCGGCGAGCGTGCCGGTGGCACTCCGCCGCGCCTGGATGGAGCCCGCGACCAACGGCGCGCTCCGGCTCGATGCGGCGGTGCGCGGCCTCGTCACCTTCCGGCCGCTGAACCTGATCGGTGCCTGGCCGATGAAAGGGCCCTTCGACGCGGTGTTCTGCCGCAACGTGGTGATCTATTTCGACGAGCGCACCCAGATGCGGCTCCTCAGCCGCATGGCGGCGCTCATGAAGCCCGGCGGTTTCCTCTATCTCGGCCACTCCGAGCGCCTCGTGGGCCCGGCGGAGGCGCTGTTCCGCCTTGATGGCACGACCACCTACCAGCGGACCGGCAGGGAGGGTCCATGAGCGCCGTCAGGGTTCTCGTCGTCGACGATTCCGCCACCATGCGCCAGCTGGTGAGCCGCACGCTGATGGCCGATCCGGAGATCGAGGTGATCGGCCAGGCGAAATCGGCAAGCGAGGCGCGCGCCCTCATCAAGGAGCTCAACCCCGACGTCATGACGCTCGACGTCGAGATGCCGGAGATGGACGGATTGTCCTTCCTCGAGCGCGTGATGCGGCTCCGGCCGATGCCGGTGGTGATGGTCTCCACACTCACCGCCCAGGGCAGCGATACGGCGATCGCCGCGCTGGCGCTCGGTGCGGTGGATTGCGTGGTGAAGCCCGGCGTGCATTGCCCAAGAAGCTTCGAGGAACTCCCCGCCAAGGTGAAGGCCGCGGCACGGGTCAGGCGGCGGACGCCCGCCCCGGACGTCCAGCCCGCAACACCCCGCGCCGCCTACCAGCCGGATGGACGTATCGTCGCCATCGGTTCCTCCACCGGCGGTGTCGAGGCGCTGATCACCGTGCTTCAGCACTTTCCGGAAAACTGCCCGCCCACGCTCATCACCCAGCACATGCCGCCGCTGTTCACCAGGAGCCTCGCCTCGCGGCTCGACCGCATGTGCCGGCCCGCGGTGCGCGAGGCAAGCCACGGCGCGCCGGTGGGCTCCGGCCTCGTCTACATCGCGCCGGGCGGCGAGCAGCATCTCGAGGTCGCCGGGCGCACGACACTCGCTTGCGTGCTGAAGTCCGGCCCCGCCGTCAACGGCCATTGCCCATCCGTCGACCGGCTGTTCGCCTCCGTGGCGCGCGCGGCGGGTGCGCGGGCGGTGGGCGTCGTCCTCACCGGCATGGGCCGCGACGGTGCCGAGGGGCTGCTCGAGATGCGCCGGGCCGGGGCCCGCACCCTTGCACAGGACGAGGCAAGCTCCGTCGTCTACGGCATGCCGCGGGCGGCCTTCGAGACTGGTGCCGCCGAACGGCAACTCGACCTCGCGCGCATCGGCCCTGCGGTGCTCGACGCCACGGCAATGCGGACATAGCGGAGAAGTTCATGCCCTTCATGCAGCACCTCAAGGTGATGGTCGTCGACGACACCTCCGTCAGCCGCCTGCTTCTCGTCGACGGCCTGAACGAGATCGGCATCAAGAACATCACCCTCGCCACCGACGGGGAGCAGGCGCTGCAGCTGATGATGCAGAGCCCCTGCCACATCGTGTTCTCCGACATGAACATGCCGAAGCTCAACGGCCTCCAGCTGCTGCGCGCGCTGCGCGAATACCAGCCCACCCGCCAGTGCTGCTTCATCCTCGTCACCGGCAAGGGCGACCGCGCGATGATCGAGGAGGGCAAGAAATACGGCCTCAACAACTTCCTCGCCAAGCCCTTCACGCCGGCAACGCTGAAGGCGGCGATCGAGGCGGTCGTCGGCAGGCTGGTCTGAGCCCGGCCGGTGCACATGCAACGCATCAACATCGTGCAGGGGGAGTATCACGTCAGCGCTGCGCCCGACGTTGCCATCACCACGCTACTCGGGTCCTGCGTTGCGGCCTGCATCACCGATCCCGTGGCGCGCGTGGGCGGCATGAACCATTTCCTGCTGCCGGGCAAGGACCTGTCCTCGCCGCTGACGGCACGGCACGGCGTGCATCTGATGGAGCTCCTCATCAACGGGTTGCTGAAGCTCGGCGCCTCGCGCCAGAGGCTCGAGGCGAAACTCTTCGGCGGTGCGCGCATCATGAACGTGTCGGGAGCCTTCGGGGCGGCCAACGCGCGCTTCGCCCAGGAGTTCCTCCGGCGCGAGGGCATCGCCATCACCGGCGGAAGCCTGGGCGGCGAGACCGGCCGCCGCATCCAGTTCTGGCCCGCCACCGGGCGGGTGCGCCAGATGCTGGTGCGCGCCGTGGAGGAGCCGCAGCGCCCCCAGAGCGTCGCCCTGCCGAAGCACGCGGGCGAACTGGAGCTGTTCTGACATGGCACCCGCTGCGAGCCCGTCCGATCAGCAGACGCTTACCGTTCCCGCACTGCTGCACCAGCTGGCGCATGAACTTGCAGCACTGCAGCGCATTGCGGCCGAGATGGAGGATGCCATCGACGGCATGATCGAGCGCCAGGCCGGAGCGCTCGACGCGGCGAGCATGCGGAAACTGCAGTTGCTCGACATCCTCAACCAGTCGCTCCTGGCGCTGGCCGACTTTGCGGGGCGTGCCGCGGCGCTTGCGTCGCCCGAGTGGCGGCTCGATGGCGCCGCGGCGGCGGCCGACCTCAAGCTTTCGCGCCTCGCGCAGCGGCTGGCGGCGGGCGCAGACGATGCCGGCCCCGCTTCTGAGGACGGCGTCGAATTGTTCCTCGACGGCTGAGGACACGAGCCCTCACACCCAGCCGCCGTCCACCACATAATGCTGGTTGGTGCAGGCCGACGCCTCCTCGGAGGCGAGGAAGACGGTGAAGCGCGCCACCTCGTCCGGCATGATCTTGCGCTTCAGGCACTGGCGCTGCTCCAGCTCCTTCAGCGCCTCGGGGGTGAGCCACTTGTCGATCTGGCGCTGGGTCATGATCCAGCCGGGCGCAATGGCGTTGACGCGGATGTTGTAGGGCCCGTAGTCGCGCGCCAGCGAACGGGTGAGGCCGAGGATCGCGGACTTCGACGCGGTGTAGGCCGCCATGCCGCCCTGGCCGATCATCCAGGAGATCGATCCGAAATTGATGATGACGCCTTGCCCCGCCTGCTGCATGGCGGGCAGCACCGCCTGCGCGGCGAAGAACTGGTGGCGAAGATTGACCGCGATGCGGTCGTCCCAGTATTCCGGCGTCACCTCCGGCGTGGGGTGGCGCTCGTCATGCGCGGCATTGTTGATGAGGATGCCGATGGGGCCGAGCGCATGCGCGATGCGCGCCACGGCGCCCTTGAGCTCTGCGATGTCCTTGAGGTCGGTGAATTCGTAATGAACCGTGAGGCCGCGGCCAGCGAGCTCGGCCGCCAGCGCCTCCGATGGCGCGCGCGCGATGTCGATGAAGGCCACCTTGCACTTCTGCTCCGCGAAGCGGCGCACGATCGCCTCGCCGATGCCGGACCCTCCGCCGGTGACAAGCACCACCTTGCCTTCGAGATCGCTGTAAACCGCCGCCATGCCTTGGCTCCCCTCCCGTGAATCGGAGCGCGGAGATTGCCATCTCCCCCGCCGCTTCGCCAGCGCGGCATGGCCGGGCATGGAGCGAAGTTAATTGGAGATTGCATGAATCGCATGTTTTGAGCAATGGCGTGCGGCTGCCGCGGAGGCTGAGCCTCTGATCGGCAAAACGGCTGTAGACAGTTGAATACGATTGGGATCAATAGGTCCGGCATGGACCCCCAAGCAGTGACGCGGCAATGGACATCCTAAGCACCCCGACGGGCACGGCCGTCCGCGGCGTGCCGGCGGGCCGCGCGGCGCGCCCGGGCCTCGTCTCGATCATCGTTCCCGTGTTCAACGAGGAGGACTGCCTCGACGCCCTCCACCGGGAGCTGGGCGAGGTGCTGCCGCGCCTTGCGAGGCCCTACGAGATCATCTTCGTCAACGACGGCTCGACCGACGGCAGCCGGGACATCATCGAAGCGCTGGCGCGGCAGAACGAGAACGTCGTGGCCGTCAACCTGCAGCGCAACTCCGGCAAGTCGGCGGCACTCGACGCGGGCTTCCGCCTGGCGAGGGGCGACATCATCTTCACCATGGACGCCGACCTGCAGGACGATCCCGCCGAGATCCCGCGCTTCCTCGCCGAGATCGAGAAGGGCAGCGACCTGGTGAACGGCTGGAAGAAGGAGCG
>JADCDC010000230.1 GCA_020252385.1 Aestuariivirga sp. | reverse complement strand
TTCTCGCCCACGCCCGGCAGATCATGCACCACCTTGACACCCATCTCGCTCAAGTGCGCGGCAGGCCCGATCCCCGACAGCATCAGGATCTTGGGCGTGTTGTAGCTTCCGGCCGCCACCAGCACTTCCGCCTCGCAGAAGGCCGTCTTCTCGGCTCCGCCCTCGACATAGGCGACACCTTTGCAGCGGCCGTTCTCGACGATGAGGCGCGAGACCGTGGCCCCGGTCACGATGGTGAGCTTCGGATCACCCATCACTTGGCTGAGGAAGGCATCGACCCCGTTCCAGCGGCGGTTGCGCAGCGTGGTGTACTGCATGGTGCCCACACCCATCTGGCGCGCACCGTTGAAGTCCGGGTTGAAGGGCACGCCGAGGCCCTGCACGGCGAGCACATAATCCTCCGTGAGCTGACAGATGGCGCCGACGGCCGAGACATGGAGCGGCCCATCGACGCCGTGCCATTCGTCACGGAACTGGTGATTGTATTCCAGCGCCTTGAAATGCGGCAGCATGTCCCTGAAGGACCAGCCGCTGTTTCCGCCAAGGAAGCGGTCCCAGTTGTCGTAGTCCGCATGCTGGCCGCGCGTATAGACCATGGCGTTGACCGAGGAGCCGCCGCCGAGGATCGCCGCCTGCCCCACCGCGGGTGCGCGCCCGCCAAGGTGCTTCTGCGGCACGGGCTGATGCATCTCGACGATCGGGCTGCCGCGGATGCCCTTCATCCAGGCCGCCGGCATCGGCAGGTAGAAGGCGGAGAGGCCGGAGGCCTTCGCGGGCCCCCGCTCCACGATGAGGACGCGCGCTCCCTTCTCCTTCACCAGGCGCCAGGCCGCGACACAGGCCGCCGACCCGCCGCCGACGAGAATATAGTCGTAAGCCCTGCTCATGTGCGGATCGCCTTTTCCCTCTCATCAAATCGGTGGATGCGCTGTTCCTGCGGCGAGAGCGCCACGCCCTCCCCCGGGCGGCCCGCGAAGTCGCCGGGTGTCCGCACCACGATCTTGTCGCCTCCCGTCAGCTCCACATGGAGGAAGGTGTCCGCCCCCAGATGCTCGGTCAGCAGGATGCGGCCCTGCCACGGGCCTGCGGCCACGATGTCGATGTGCTCCGGCCTGATGCCGATGGCCGCCGCGCTGCGCCGTGCCGCTTCGCCACCGCGCAGGATGTTCATCTTCGGCGAGCCGATGAAGCCCGCGACGAAGAGCGTGTCGGGCCGGTTGTAGAGTTCCAGCGGCGAGCCCACCTGCTCGATGTTGCCCTTGTTCAGCACCACGATGCGGTCGGCCATGGTCATGGCCTCGACCTGGTCATGCGTCACGTAGATCATGGTGGCGCCCAGGTCCTGGTGGAGCTGCATGATCTCGACCCGCATGTTGACGCGGAGTGCGGCATCGAGGTTCGAGAGCGGCTCGTCGAACAGGAAGGCCTTGGGCTCGCGCACGATGGCGCGGCCGATGGCGACGCGCTGGCGCTGCCCGCCCGAAAGCTGGCCCGGCTTGCGGTCCAGATAGTCGGTGAGGTTCAGCGTGGCGGCGGCCTTCTTCACCCGCCGGTCGATCTCGTCGGTTGCCATGCGCGCCATCTTGAGCGGGAAGGCGATGTTGTTCCTCACACTCATGTGCGGGTAGAGCGCATAGGACTGGAACACCATGGAGAGGCCGCGCTTTGCCGGCTGCACGGCGGAAATGTCCTGCCCGTCGATCAGGATCGCGCCCGACGTCAGGTCCTCGAGGCCGGCGATGAGCCGGAGCAGCGTGGACTTGCCGCAACCCGAGGGGCCGACGAACACCACGAACTCGCCTTCCCCGATGTCGAGCGAGGCGTTGGGGATGACGGTGACGTCGCCGAAGGACTTGCTGACGTTCCTGAGCGTGATCCTGCCCATTACTTGACTGCTCCGAAGGTGAGGCCGCGCACCAGCTGGCGCTGCGCCAGGATGCCGAGAAGGAGGATGGGCGCGATGGCCATGAGCGAGGCGGCGGAGAGCTTGGCCCAGAACAGCCCCTCGGGCGAGGAGAAGGAGGCGATGAACTGGGTGAGCGGCCCCGCGTTGACGGCGGTCAGGTTGATCGACCAGAAGGCCTCGTTCCAGGCGAGGATGGTGCACAGCAGTGCCGTCGAGGCGATGCCGGGGGCGGCGAGCGGCATGAGGATCTGGAACACCTGCTGGCGGGGTGCTGCGCCGTCCATGCGTGCCGCCTCGAAGATCTCGCCGGGGATTTCCTTGAAGAAGGAGTAGAGCATCCACACGCCGATCGGCAGGTTGATGAGCGTGTAGATGCCGATGAGGCCGAGGCGCGTGTCGAGCAGCCCCAGGTCGCGGAAGATCAGATACATGGGCACCAGCACGCCGACCGCCGGCATCATCTTGGTCGACAGCATCCACAACAAGAGGTCCGGCGTCTTCTTCGTCGGGAAGAAGGCGGAGACATAGGCCGCGGGGATCGCGAGCGCCAGGACGATGGCGGTCGAGCCCAGCGACACGGCGATCGAATTCCACATGTGGCGGAAGTAGTCCGCGCGCTCCTGCACCGCGGCGAAATTCTCGAGGGTGGGCTCGAAGAACAGCCTGGGTGGTGTCGCCACCGCGTCGATCTCGTGCTTGAAGGCGGCGAGCCCCATCCAGAAGATCGGGAAGAACATGATGAGTGCGACACCCCAGCCGAGGACGCCGACATAGAGGGGTGCGCGCTTTTCTGTGCTGCTCATTCGCGCATCGTCCTTCCAATGGTGCGGATCAGGAAGATCGCCACGATGTTGGCGATCAGCACCGCGAAGAGACCCGCCGCCGAGGCGCCGCCGATGTCGAATTCGAGGAGGCCCTTCATGTAGACGAAGAAGGGCAGGTTCATCGAGGCCTGCCCCGGCCCGCCATTGGTGGTGACGAGAATCTCCGCGAAGATCTGGAGGATGAAGATGGTCTCGATCATGACGACGACCGCGATGGCGCGGCCGAGATGTGGCAGCGTGATGTGGAAGAAGATGCGCGGGCCGTTAGCGCCGTCCATGCGCGCCGCCTCGATCAGGTCGCGCGGCAGCGACTGGATGGCCGTGAGCAGGATGAGGGCAGCGAAGGGAATCCACTGCCACGAGACGATCATGATGATGCCGGCCAGTGGGTAGTTGTTGAACCAGTCGATGACGCCGAGCCCCGTCCAGTTGCCGATGAAGGCGAAGAGGCCGTTCACCGGATGCATCAGCAGGTTCTTCCAGATCAGCGCCGAGACGGTGGGCATGACGAAGAAGGGCGCGATGACGAGGAGCCGCGCGATGTTGCGGCCGGGGAAGTTCTGGTCGAACAGCACGGCGAAGAGCACGCCGAGAACGGTGGTGATCACCAGCACCGCACCCACCAGGAAGATCGTGTTCCACAGGATGAGCGGCAGGTTCGGGTTGTTGATCAGGAACTTGAAATTGTTGAGGCCGTTGAAGCCGTAGGTCTCGGGCTGCAGCAGCTTGTAGCGCTGGAAGGAGAACCAGATGGTCATGGCCAGGGGCACGACCATCCACACCAGCAGCAGCGCGACCGACGGCCCCAGGAAGGGCCAGCGTGCGATCGCCTTTGCCGATGTCGCCTGCGCCATGAAGATCGATCCCGAAAGAGGCTCT
>JADCDC010000023.1 GCA_020252385.1 Aestuariivirga sp. | reverse complement strand
TCGATCCTGGCGAACCTGCATGTGTTTGCGACTCAAAGCTAGCGGCTGTCAGAGCGCGTCGAGGAAGGACTTTGCCTCGCACGTGATGTCTGCCTTCCGAGCAGGGTCCATCTTGGCGAGCGTGCGGTAGGGCATGGCCATGCGGGGGTTGGCCTTCAGCTTCGCCTCGTTGCGGATGAGGAAGTCCCAGTAGAGGTAGTTGAAGGGGCAGGCCTTGGGGCCGAGCTTGACGTCCGGCCGGTAGCGGCAGCCCGAGCAATAGTCCGACATGCGGTCGATATAGGCGCCCGAGGCGGCATAGGGCTTGGACGCCATGATGCCGCCATCGGCGAAGAGCGCCATGCCGTGGGTGTTGGGAAGCTCCACCCATTCGAAGGCATCGGCATAGACGAGGAGATACCAGGCTTCGACCTCTTTCGGCGCGAGGCCCGCCAGCAGCGCGAAATTGCCGGTGACCATGAGGCGCTGGATGTGATGGGCATAGGCATGGCGCTTCGTGTCGCCGATCGCCTGGGCCAAGCAGTTCATCTCCGTCTCGCCCGTCCAGTAGAAGGCGGGGAGCGGGCGGCAGGCTTCGAGCGCATTGGTTTCGGCATAGGCCGGCATCTTCAGCCAGTAGAGGCCGCGGACATATTCGCGCCAGCCGAGGATCTGGCGGATGAAGCCCTCGACCGCGTTGAGTGGCGCCTTTCCCCCGCGCCAGGCCTCTTCCGCGCGCGCGCAGATTTCGGCCGGGGTCAGGAGCCCGATGTTGAGATAGGGCGAGATCACGGAATGATAGAGGAATGCATTCCCCTGGCTCATCGCGTCCTGATAGTCGCCGAAATTGGGCAGGCAATCCGAGATGAAATGATCAAGCGCTTCGAGCGCCTCCGCCCGCGTCACCGCCCAGCCGAAGGGCTCGAGATCGCCGAAGTGCGCGGGGAAGCGGTGCGCCACCATGTCGATCACCTCGCGCGTCACGGCGTCGGGCGTGAAGCGGCGGCGCTCCGGCGGGCGCTCACCCTTCGGCAGTGACTTGCGGTTGTCATGGTCGAAGTTCCACTGGCCGCCGGCGGGCTCCTCGCCGTCCATCAAGAGGCCCGAGAGGCGGCGCATGTCGCGGTAGAAGAACTCCATGCGGAGCTGCTTCCTCCCTCTTGCCCAGGCGGCGAAGGCGGCGGGTGTCGCGAAGAAGCGATCATCCTCCAGGATCTCGGCGTTCCAGCCCTTCATCATCTCGGCAACCCGCCATTCGCCGGGTGCCGTGACGACGATGCGCGAGGGCTTGTGGCGGGCGATGGCGCGCTGCACCTCGCCCGTGAAGGAGCCGGTGTTGGCGGGATCATCAAGGCGCACATAATCGACGGCCACGCCATCGCGCCGCAGGTCCTCGGCGAAGTGGCGCATGGCGGAGAAGATGAAGACGAGCTTCTGCTTGTGGTGGCGCACATAGGTCGCCTCCTCGACGACCTCCATCATCAGGACAGTGTCGCCCGGCGCGAGCCCACGCAGTGCCGCGACGTTGCGCGTCAGCTGGTCGCCCAGCACGATGCGGAGTGCCGTCATGTCTTCTTCTGCTTCAGCGCGGCGCGGCAGCGGTCCGAACAGACCTTCACATTCTCCCAGTCGCGCGCCCACTTCTTGCGCCAGGTGAAGGGACGGCCGCAGGCGGCACAAGGCTTCGACGGAAGCTCCGCCTTCTTGATGCCGCGTGGCACGAGGCTCAGCCCTTGGTGCGGAGGCTCGAGCGGCCGCCGTCGACGCCCAGCACCTGACCGGTGATCCAAGAGGCATCGGGCGACAGCAGGAAGGCCGCCGCGGCGGCCACGTCATCCGCCTCGCCCAGGCGCTGCAGGGCATGAAGGCCGGCGATGGCGGTGGCCATATGCTCACTCGATGTCAGTGCCGCGGCGAGCGGGGTCTTCGTGAGAGAAGGCGCAACACAGTTGACGCGGACCTTGGGTGCGAGTTCGGCCGCGAGCGACAGCATCAGCCCCTCGATGGCACCCTTGGAGAGGCCGATCGATGCATGGTTGGCAAAGCCCTGCTGCACGGCGACGGTGGAGAAGAGGACGATGCTCGACGGCTTGTCGCTGGCCTTGAGCGCGGGGAGTGCCGCCTGCACGGCCCTGAGGGCGCCCAGCGCATTGAGTTCGAAGTCGCGCAAGGCTTCCTCGTCCGTGATGCGGGCCACGGGCTTCAGGTTGATGGTGCCGACGCAATAGGCAAGGCCCGCTGCGGCGGGGCCCGCCGCCTTGACCGCGGCTTCGAGCTGGCCGCGGTCGGTGACGTCGGCGACGGCGGTCGAGGCCCCCGTTTCGGCGGCGAGGGCTGCGAGCTTCGATGGATCGCGGCCGATGGCATGGACGGGGGTTCCGGACTGGGCGAGACGGCGCGACAGGGCGGCGCCGATGCCGCCGGTGGCTCCGATGACGATGACGGGATGTGACATGGCCGCTAATACGGCTGGGGCCGCCCCGCGGTTCAGGAACGAGCCCCGCTCAGTAGGGCGTGCCGTCCTTGCGGGTGATCGTGAACTTGCCGCCCTGCTTCACGGCCTGCATGTCGGCCTCGGGATAGTGGGCGCGCTCGTTCTCGCTCCGCGTTCCGACCTCAAGGACGGTGACGGGTGCCGAGGAGCGGTTCACCAGCTTGTGGGCGTTGGGAACGCCGGCCTTGAAGCCCGCGCACATGCCGGGGCCCAGCACATGCTCGCCCTGGTCGTCGATGAGGACGACTTCGCCTTCAAGCACGAAAACGAACTCGTCCTCCGTCTCGTGCCAGTGGCGCTCCGAACTCGACGTACCGGGCGCCAGCACGGTGAGGTTGACGCCGAACTGGTTCAGGCCGAAGAGATCGCCCAGCGCCCGCTTGGCGCGGCCCGCAACAGTTGCAGCATAGGGCGGGGGATAGATGGTGCCAGTGCGGGCGGGAACGTCGAGAGCGCGGACCGGCTCAGCCATGAGCCGCTTCCTTCTGCCGCGCCTCGATCTGGTTCACGGCATCGACCACGGCATCGAAGGTGAGGAGTGTCGAGGCGTGGCGGGCCTTGAAGTCCCTGACGGGGAGCAGGGCCTCGAGATCGGCCCATTTGCCGGTGGGGGCTGGTCCCTCCTCCTTCAGCATGCGGTACATCTGGTCGCGCACGGAGCGCAGTTCCTCCGATGTCGAGCCCACCACATGGCGCGCCATGATGGAGGACGACGCCTGGCCCAGGGCGCAGGCCTTCACCTCATGGCCGAAGTCGCTCACCGCCCCGTCCTTCATGCGGAGGTCGACCGTGACCTTGGAGCCGCAGAGGCGGGAATGGGCGACCGCCGTGGCATCGGGCTCAGCCAAGCGTTGCAACCGGGGAATATCTGCCGCGAAGCCCAGAATCTTGCGGTTGTAGATGTCATTGATCATGCCGATATCCTAGCGCCTGGCGGGTTCCGCCGCAAACCGTCGCCTTGCGGTTTGCCTTGGAGGTTCCGGCCATGATATGGGGGCGCGGGAGGCCGGAGCGCAAGCCGCGCCGTTTTTGAGAGTGAAGTCAGGACCATGGAAGCAGTCATCAAGAAGATCCCCGCGAAGCCGGTGAAGCGCCCTTCCCAGGAGGAGGCGGAAGCCGCGGTGCGCACCCTGCTCGCCTGGGCCGGCGACAACCCCGACCGCGAGG
The DNA here is from genome assembly GCA_020252385.1 of Aestuariivirga sp. Taxonomy (GTDB): domain Bacteria; phylum Pseudomonadota; class Alphaproteobacteria; order Rhizobiales; family Aestuariivirgaceae; genus Aestuariivirga. The sequence continues at coordinate 1,755 of JADCDC010000023.1, read as the reverse complement.
GCCTGCTCGATACGCCCCGGCGCGTGGCCAAGGCCTTCCGCGAGTATTTCTCGGGCTATGAGGAAGACCCGGCCGAGGCACTCTCCCGCACCTTCGAGGACGTGGGCGGCTATGACGACCTGGTGATGCTGCGCGACATCGAGTTCAACTCCCATTGCGAGCACCACATCGCGCCCTTCATCGGCCGCGTCCATGTGGCCTATCTGCCGACCAAGGCGGTTGTCGGCATCTCGAAGCTCGCCCGCGTCGTCGAGATCTATGCGCGCCGTCTCCAGACGCAGGAGACGATGACGGCGCAGATCGCCAACTCGATCTCTGACGCGCTGAACCCGCGCGGCGTTGCCGTGCTGGTCGAGGCGGTGCACACCTGCATGTCGATGCGGGGCGTGGGCAAGCGCAACGTGGCGACCATCACCACGCAGTTCACCGGCGAGTTCAAGTCGAACCCCGTGCTGCAGGCGCGCTTCATGGAACTGGTGCGGGCGCCCTCCTCCGGCTTCTCGCTCTAGATGGCGGCGGGCCTCGAGGAAACGCTGGCGTTCCAGCCGAGGTTCGACACTGACGGCCTGATCCCGGCGATCGTGACGGATGCGCGCGACGGCACTGTGCTGATGTTCGCCTTCATGAACGCCGAGTCCCTGCGCCTCACCCAGGAGACGGGCTTTGCGCATTTCTGGAGCCGCTCGCGCCGCTCGCTGTGGAAGAAGGGCGAAACCTCGGGCGAGTTGCTGAAGGTCGCCGAGATCCTCACCGACTGCGACCAGGACGTGCTGCAGGTGAAGGCCGAGCCACAGGGCAAGGGCGTCTCCTGCCACACCGGCCGCAGAAGCTGCTTCTACCGGCGTGTTGACGGTCAGAGGCTGGTGTTCACCGACAAGGGGTGAACAGCAGCTCAGCCGGCCGAGGCGATGTAGGTCTTCATCTCTTCCGCCTCGCGCTCGATCGATTCCATCCTGAGCTTCACCACGTCGCCGATCGACACCATGCCGGCGAGGCGGCCCGCGGCGAGGACCGGAAGATGGCGGATGCGGTTCTCGGTCATCAGCTGCATGAGCTCGGCTTCGGAATCGCCAGGCTCGCAGGTCATGACTTCCACGGTCATGATGTCATGCGCGGTCTTGGCAATCACGCCCGCGGCATTGCCGGCCATGGCGCGCACCACGTCGCGCTCCGACACGATGCCGGCGATCGCGCCCGCGCGGTCCACCACCACCACCGCGCCGATGCGGTGACGGGTGAGCGTATCGACGATCGACTGGACGCTGTCCGAGGGGGAAACGGTGATGACGTCCGACCCCTTCTGCCTGAGGATGTGAGCGACTGCCATGGAGGCCTCCTTCCTGCAAGGTGAACGGAGATCACCCTAGCACGGTTTCAGGCCCGGCGCACCGCCCGCGGGGCCAGCGCATAAAAGGCGAGAAGCCCGCCCAGGAAACCGCCGACATGCGCCTCCCAGGCGATGCCGCCTTCCGACATGAAGGAATTGCCGGTCCAGCCTGCCGCACCCGAGAACAGCGTGAGCGCCAGCCAGATCGCGGTGAACATCAGGGCGCGCGGACTGGTGACCAGTTCCGGGAGGCTGAGCGGCCTGGCGCCGCCCAGCACGCGCCGCCCATACATGATGGGAATGGCCGCGGCGAGAAGGCCCGAGACCGCGCCCGAGGCGCCGATCACGAAGATCTCCTCGCCCCAGTGGAGGAAGAGGCTTGCGACACCGCCTGCCACACCGGCAATGAGCGAGAGGAGGAGGAAGCG
>JADCDC010000229.1 GCA_020252385.1 Aestuariivirga sp. | reverse complement strand
TCGTGGGCCCTAAGGGCGACTCCATCCGCGTGATGGGCGACAAGGTGGCAGCACGCGTTGCCGCCGAGGCCGCCGGCGTTCCCGTGGTGCCGGGCTCCGATGGCCGCGTCGATGAGCCCGAACATGCGAAGGCCATCGCGCTCGCGGTGGGCTTCCCCGTCATGATCAAGGCGGCAGCCGGCGGCGGCGGGCGCGGCATCCGCATCGCGCATGACATGGCCGAGTTCGAAACGCTGATGCCGCAGGCCTCGGCGGAAGCCAAGGCCGCCTTTGGCGATGGTGGCCTCTATATCGAGAAGGTGATCGAGCGCGCCCGCCACATCGAGGTGCAGATCTTAGGGGATGGCAGCCGCGCCATCCACTGTTTCGAGCGCGAGTGCTCGCTGCAGCGCCGCCGCCAGAAGGTGTGGGAAGAAGCGCCCTCCGCCGTCCTGCCGCAGAGCGTGCGCGAGAAGCTCTGTGCGTCCGCCGTGGCGCTCGCCGAGGCTGTCAACTACCGCGGCGCCGGCACGCTCGAATATCTCTACGACGACGTCACCCAGCACTTCTATTTCATTGAGATGAACACCAGGATCCAGGTCGAGCATCCGGTGACCGAGATGATCACCGGGATCGACCTGGTGAAGGAGATGATCCGCATCTGCGGCGGCGAGCCGCTGCGGCTCAGCCAATCCGACATCCGCATGACCGGCCACGCGATCGAAGTGCGCATCAACGCCGAGGACCCGGCGAAGAACTTCCAGCCCGCGCCTGGCACGGTTACGGCCCTGCGCGTTCCCGGCGGTCCCGGCACGCGCTTCGACACCATGCTCTATCAGGGCTACCAGGTTCCGCCCTTCTACGACTCGCTGCTTGGCAAGCTGATCGTGTGGGACGAGACGCGCGAGGCGGCGATTGCCCGCATGGCGCGCGCCCTCGATGAACTCGCGGTCGAAGGGCTTTCGACGACGAAGCCGCTGCACCAATTGCTGGCCACGGACGAGAACGTCCGGAGGGCCGATTTCCACACGCGCTGGCTCGAGCCCTGGCTCGAGGCCAACGCCCACCGACTGGGGAGTTAAGGGAGGATGGCGCTGCAATGAAGACGCGGTATTCCTATGGAGGCGACGAGCACATCTTCGTCGAATGCGACGAGGAAATGTCACTCGAGGCCTTCTTCAAGTCGCTGTCCATGGCGACGGCGATCAAGAAGGCGAAGATCAAGGGCGTGACCGAGATCTGCCCGGCCAACGCCTCGATGCAGGTGAAATTCGATCCCGACGTGATCAAGCCTGCCGACATGCTGAAGGAGATCAAGGCGATCGAGAAGGCGGCGGCCAAGGCCAAGCCCGTCATCAAGTCGCGCATCATCGAGATCCCGGTCTATTACAACGACCCGTGGACGCACGAGACGCTGATGCGCTTCCGCGAGCGCCACCAGGACCCGACTTCGACCGACATCGAGTACACGGCGAGGATCAACAATCTCGATGGCGTCGACGGCTTCATCAAGGCGCATTCCGGGGCACCCTGGTTCGTCTCCATGGTGGGCTTCGTGGCGGGCCTTCCCTTCCTCTACCAGATGGTGGACCGGAAGCGGCAGATCCAGTCGCCCAAATACCTCCGTCCACGGACGGATACGCCGAAGCTCACCGTGGGCCACGGTGGCTGCTTCGGCGCCATCTATTCGGTGAGGGGTGCGGGCGGCTACCAGATGTTCGGCATCACGCCCGTACCGATCTATGACCCCAGCCAGAAGATCAAGCATCTCCGGGACTTCATGTGCCTGTTCCGCCCCGGCGACATCGTCAAGTGGAAGCCCATCGGCCGCGAGGAGTATGATGCTACCGTCGCCGCCGTCGACAAGGGCAAGTTCAACCTGAAAATGAAGGACGTCACCTTCGACCTGAACGAGTTCAAGAAGGACATGGACGGGTACAACGCCAAGCTGATGGGGGCGCTCAATGGCCGTTAAAGTCATCAAGCCCGGCCTCTCGACCACGGTGCAGGACTTAGGGAGACCCGGCTACTACAACATCGGCATACCGCTTTCGGGCGGCATGGACCGTCTGGCGCTCAAGGCCGCCAACCTGCTCGTCGGCAACAAGGAAGGTGCCGCCGTGCTCGAGGCGGTGTTCATGGGCCCCGAACTTCAGTTCACGGAGGATGCGACCGTCGCGGTAACCGGTGCCGAGCTTCCGCCCCGCGTCAACGGCGAGGCGCGCGAGACCTGGACCTCCTTCAAGGTGAAGAAGGGCCAGACGCTGTCCTTCGACTTCCTCAAGAAGGGCGCCCGCGCCTATATCGCGATCTCGGGCGGGATCGACGTTCCCGTCGTGCTGGGCTCGCGCTCGACCTATACGCTGGGCGCGCTCGGCGGCTTCAAGGGCCGCAAGCTCGAGGCGGGCGACAAGCTCCCCGTCGGCAAGGGCAGGGCGGCCCGGGAAGGCCGCACCATTCCGGAGAAGCTGCGCCGCGGCATTGGAACGCCGGCGGAACTCCGCATGCTGCCGGGCCTCTACTGGCATCGCATCACCGCGGAGGCGGGCCGGCATTTCTTCGCCGACACCTGGAAGGTGGCGCCGGAGGCGGATCGCATCGGCTATCGCTTCCGTGGCGGCAAGCCCCTTGAGTTCGTGCCGCGGGAGCAGCCATTTGGCGCAGGCTCCGATCCTTCCAACATCGTCGATGCCTGCTATCCTTATGGCTCCATCCAGGTGCCGGGCGGCACCGAGCCGATCGTGCTGCACCGTGATGCCGTCTCCGGTGGCGGCTATTTCATGGTGGGCACGGTCATCGCGTCCGACATGGACCTGATCGGGCAGTTGCAGCCCCACACGCCGGCGCGCTTCGTGGAAGTGACGATGGCCCAGGCGCTGAAGGCCCGCAAGGACCAGGCGAAGCTCTACGACAAGATCAAATCGTCTCTCTGAGGAACATGACCATGAACGGCAATCTTCTCTCGACCCTCTGGCCGCAGTCGCAGGCGCTGCACAAGCTCGTGGCGGTGGCGCTCGGCGTGGCTCTGCTGACGCTTGCCTCCAAGGTGCAGGTGCCCTTCTGGCCGGTGCCGATGACACTGCAGGTGCTGGCCGTGCTGCTGATCGGCGCCACGGCGGGCGCAAGGCTGGGCGGCGCCACCGTGCTCGCCTGGCTCGCTCTCGGCGCCGTGGGCGTTCCGGTCTTCGCCACGGGTGCCGGTCTTGCCTACATGGCAGGGCCCACGGGCGGCTATCTCGCGGGCTTCCTCTTGGCGGCCGTGGCGGTGGGTTACCTTGCCGACCGGGGCCATGGCCGCAGCGTCGGGTCGGCACTCCTCGTGCTGTTCGCCGGCGTCGTCATCATCTATGCGCTGGGGCTCGGTTGGCTTGCCAACATCATCGGCGCGGAGAGGGCGATCGCCGCGGGCCTCATGCCCTTCATCCCGGCGGAAATCCTGAAGCTGGCGCTCGGCACGGTGATCCTCACCGCGGCGTGGAAACAGGCAAGGCGTTGAACAGATGAAACGCAAGGCGGGCGGCAAGCCCAAGGTCGATCCGATCACCCTCTCGGTGGTGCGCGGCGTGCTCGAGACCACGCAGCGCGAAATGACGCTGTCGCTCGAGAAGACGGCGCGGTCCTCGGTGTTCAACCTGGCGCATGATTATTCGACGGCACTCTTCAACGCGAAGCCCGAGATGATCCTGCAGGGACAGGACATTCCGATCCACCTCG
>JADCDC010000228.1 GCA_020252385.1 Aestuariivirga sp. | reverse complement strand
GGTCCGGGATGTCGATCGACAGGTTCTTGATGGCGTGCTTGTCGCCGTAATAGATGTTCACGTCCTTGGCGCTGATGCGCACGGGCCGCTCCATCATGATGCGGGGGCTCTCCGGCGTCACAACGGCCTGGAATGGATTGTCCATCACTCTTTGTCCTTGCTTACCAGCGGCGTTCGAATTTCTTGCGGAGGAAGATCGCCAGCGCGTTCAGCACCAGCATGATCAGGAGCAGCACCACGATGGCCGCGGCGGTGCGCGCCTCGAAGGCGCGCTCGGGCAGATCCGACCACAGGTAGATCTGCACCGGCAGCACGGTTGCCGAGTCGAGGAAGCCCGTCGGGACATCGACGATGAAGGCCACCATGCCGATCAACAGGAGCGGTGCCGTCTCGCCGATGGCGCTGGCGACCGCCAGGATGGTGCCCGTCATGATGCCCGGCATGGCGAGCGGCAGCACGTGGTGGAACACCGCCTGCTGGTGCGAGGCACCCACACCCAGTGCGGCCTCTCGGATCGAGGGCGGCACGGCGCGGATCGCGGCGCGGGACGCGATGATGATGGTGGGAAGGCTCATCAGCGCGATGACGATGCCGCCGACGAGGGGCACCGAGCGCGGCATGCCGAAGAAGCCGAGGAATACCGCGAGGCCAAGGAGGCCGAAGATGATCGATGGCACGGCGGCGAGATTGTTGATGTTGACCTCGATGATCTCGGTCAGGCGGTTCTTGGGCGCGAATTCCTCGAGATAGATGGCGGCCGCCACGCCGATCGGCAGCGACAGCGCGATGGTGATGAACACCACCATCAGCGAGCCCATGATCGAGCCCAGGATGCCCGCCTGCTCCGCCTCGCGCGAGTCGCCCTTGAGGAAGAAGTTCCAGGCGATGCCGCGGTCGAGCACGCCCTTCTCGCGCGCCTCCTCGAGCCACACGGCCTGCCTGTCGTTCAGCTTGCGCTGGCTCTCGGCCACGCCGAAGCCCATGACCTGCCACTGGCCCGCCGCCACGTCCGCGGCACCCGCGGGCGCCAGGATCACCTCGGCCGGGGCCTGCTCGCCATCGGCGGCGATGCGGAAGGCGCCGCCATCCGCCAGCACGACCGTGCCGGCGGCCAGCCCCTGACCGGAGAGGAAATAGTTCTCGCCCTCGGTGCGGATGCGCAGCGCACCCTCGCCAGGCGTGCGGCTGACGCTGGTCATCTGACCTTTCAGGAACAGGTCGGCGTCATCCGAGAGCATGACGGGAACCTTGACGGTCTTGCCGATCAGCGAGGGATCGGACAGCACCTGGCGGCGCAGCTCGTCAGCACCACCTCCCGAGAGGAGGCCGTTGAGCAGCCGGCGGTCGGCCCGCGTGGTCACGGAGGGGAAGAGTTCGCGCCAGGCCGCTCTCACGATGCCTTCGTAGTCGCCGGCGGCGGGATTGGCGGCGTCGACCTTCTCGGGATCGACCGGCACTTCCAGCACGGCGCTGTACTGCGTGAAGGCCGGCAGCGAACGAGAAACGATGTCGGTGAGCAGCACCGCGAGGAAGGCCGTGGTGAGGGCGAGCGCGGCAAGGCCATAGAACCGGAAGCGCCGCTCGGCTGCATAGCGCCGCTTGATCAGCGCGGGGTCCGCCTTCTTTCTGAGCTCAGTCATACTGTTCCTTGTATTTCTGCACCAGGCGGAGCGCGATGAAGTTCAAGATCAGCGTGAAGATGAAGAGCACGAAGCCGAGCGCGAAGGCGGCCAGTGTCTTGGCGGAGTCAAACTCATGGTCGCCCACCAGCAGCATGGCGATCTGCACCGTCATGGTGGTGACCGAGCTCAAGGGGTTGGCGGTGAGGTTGGCGGCAAGGCCCGCCGCCATGACCACGATCATCGTCTCGCCCATGGCGCGCGACACGGCGAGGATGAAGGCCGACACGATGCCCGGCAATGCTGCGGGCAGGATCACGCGCTTGATGGTTTCCGACTTGGTGGCGCCCATGGCATATGAGCCATCCCGCATCGATTGCGGCACGGCGTTGATCACGTCGTCGCTCAGCGAGGAGATGACGGGGATCAGCAGCATGCCGATCACCAGTCCGGCGGCGAGTGCTGATTCGGCCGAGACGGTGAAGCCGAGCATGACACCTGAGTCGCGGATGAAGGGAGCAACCGTCAGCGCGGCGAAGAAGCCAAGGACAACGGTGGGGATGCCGGTCAGCATCTCGAGCACCGGCTTGAAGATCGCGCGCACCGTGGGCGAGGCATATTCCGCCATGTAGATCGCCGCGAGGAGCCCCAAGGGCCCTGCCACGCACATGGCGATCGTGGTGATGAGCAGCGTGCCCGCCAGCAGCGGGATGAAGCCGAACACCGGCGGCGAGCCGGTGGGCGCCCAGGTGAGCCCGGTGAAGAAGGAGAGGACCGGCACCTCCCTGAAGAAGCGGCTGGTCTCGAACACCACCGAGAAGACGATGCCGACGGTGGTGAGGATGGCAATCGCCGAGCAGAGGATCAGGAAACCCAGCGTGATCCGCTCGAAGACGTTGCGGGCCCGGAACTCGGGCGAGATCCTGGTCGAAAATCCGTAGGCCGCGGCGGCCGCCGCCGCGAGTGCCGCCCAGGGCGCCACCGCGGGCAGCGGCGTGGCGAGCGCCACGAAGACGAAGAGGCCGACCAAGAAGGCCGTGGTGCCGAGGAGCAGGCCGTGATAGCTCGGCAGGGAGTGGAACAGCGTCGTTCCATTGCTGCCATTCCGCATGGCGGCGGCGCGCTGCCGGCCGGCGAAATAGGTGGCGACCACCAGAAGGCAGAGCAGTAACAAGAAGATCGCGCTCAAGGCCCTGCCTCCCACACTTGCCGGACCAGCGCGGGGCGGGCCTCGGCCTTCGAAAAAAATCGGGGCGGGCCGGTACATCCGCGGCCGCCGCCCCTTGCCGCCCGGCGCCCGAAGGGCCGGACGGCGGTGGCGTTTCTGCTTACTTGACCATGTCGACGGTGAGGACGGTCATCGCATTGGCCGCCTCGCGAACCTTGTCGCTGTCCTCGCCCGGCAGCGGGATGAGGCCCTTCTCGGAGAGATAGCCCTCCTCGCCCACGGCCTTCTCGGAGGTGTACTCGGCGACAAACTCGGCCATGCCGGGGATCACGCCGACATGCTGCTTCTTGGCATAGACGAAGAGCGGACGCGCCACCTTGTACTCGCCCGAGGCGATGGTCTCGAAGGTCGGACGCACGCCGTCGATCTCGAGCGCCTGGAGCTGCGAGTTCTCGGCCACGTTGGCGAAGCCGAAGATGCCGATGGCGTTCGGATTGCCGATCAGCTTCTGGACGATCAGGTTGTCGTTCTCGCCGGCCTCGACGAACAGGCCGTCCTCGCGCATCGACTTCCACACGGCCTCGAAGGCCTTGGCGTCGGACTTCTTGAGCTCCTTCAGGCTGTCGAAGGCCTCAGCGCCCTTCTCCATCACCAGTTCGGCGAAGCTGTCGCGCGTGCCGGAGGTCGGCGGCGGGCCATAGACCTCGATCTTCTGGGCGGGCAGCGAGGGATCGATGTCGCTCCACATCTGGTAGGGGTTGGGGATCAGCTTGCCGTCCTTGTCCGGCACCTGCTTCGCGAGCGCCATGAAGATCTGCTGCTTGGTGAGCTTCATGTCGGAACCCGCGGTGGCATCAGCCAGCGCGAGGCCGTCGAAGCCGACCTTGATCTCGACGACCTCGGTGACGCCGTTCTTCATGCAATCCTCGAACTCGCCCTTCTTGATGGCGCGCGAGGCATTGGTGAAATCGGGATGGGCCTCGCCCACGCCGGCGCAGAACAGCTTGAAGCCGCCGCCCGTGCCGGTGGACTCGACGACCGGCGTCTTCATGCCGGAGGTCTTGCCGAACTGCTCGGCGACGGCGGTGGTGAAGGGATAGACGGTGGACGAGCCGACGATGCGGATCTGGTCGCGCGCGGCGAAGGCGGGAGCCGCGGTCAGCGCAACGAGGCTGGCAGCGATGAGGAAGCGTTTCATGTTTGGTCTCTCCTGTTCAAGGGCAGGCGGAAACTATGGGCGACACAAAACGCTTATGTGACCAGTAGATTACACTATTATGACACTTTAAACTATTGAATTCAAGGGAATTTCAGAGGAATCCTCACGGAAAACTCGCTGCCCTTGCCAAGTTCCGAGGCGATGCTGAGCCGGCCGCGGTGGCGGCTCACGATATGCTTGACGATTGCAAGCCCGAGGCCGGTTCCGCCGCGCGAGCGGCTCTCCTGGACGTTCACCCGGTAGAAGCGCTCGGTGAGGCGGGGAATGTGCTCGGCGGCGATGCCGGGGCCGTGGTCGCGCACCATGACCTCCGCCCATCCGCCATCGTGGCGGAGCACGATTTCGACCAGCTTGCCGGTGCTGCCGTATTTCAGGGCGTTCTCGACGAGGTTCTGCACCACCTGAACGAGCTCGTCCCGGCTTCCGGTGACGAGGAGCGGCCCGTCGGAGGACAGCGTCAGCTCGCAGCCGAATTCCTCCGCCGTGCCCGAGAGCACGTCGCGCACATGGCCCGCCACCTGCGCCAGGTCCACTTCGCCCTGCGGCCTCACATGCTCGTTCATCTCGATGCGCGACAGCGAGAGGAGATCGTCGATGAGGCGGCGCATGCGCTCCGCCTGGCTGCGCATCAGCCCTAAGAACTTCGCCTGCGCCTTCTCATCGTTGCGGGCCGCGCCCAGAATGGTTTCGAGAAAGCCGGTGAGGGCCGTGAGCGGCGTTCTCAGCTCATGGCTGGCATTGGCCACGAAGTCGGCGCGCATGCGCTCGATCTGCTGTTCGCGCGTCAGGTCGCGGAGCACGACGAGCGCGCCGTGCCCTGGTCCCAGCGGCGAGACATGGGCCCTGAAGCTGCGCGGCATCGGCACGCGCAGCTCATAGTCGACGCTCACCGCCTCCTCGCCGGCACTCGCCGCCATCACCGCCTCGAGCACCGCCGGATTGCGGAGCGAGGCCGAGAGGTGAAGCCCCTGGGGATCCGTCTCCAGCACCTCGCGCGCCAGGGCATTGGCGTGCGCGACGCGGCCCTGCGCATCGACCACGAAGGCGGGATCGGGCAGTGCGTGGATCACGTCGGCAACGGTTGCCGCCTCCGGCGAAGCCCTGGCCGGCTCCGGTCCGGGGTCTTGCTGGGGCGGGGCGTTACGGCTGAAGGGCCACATGATCTCGATCATTGGACGGTCGGAGAGCTTTGCTGCAGGATTGTGAGCCTCGTATGACAGAGAAACGGATGGGAGCATAGCACCATGGCCAGCCTGCCCTTCGACGCCGAAATGGCGCATTACCTCGCCGAGCAGGCCCGCCAGCAGGAGCCGTGGGGGGCGGACTGGCCGCTCTCCCGCCAGCGCCAGGTCTGGGAAGACCAGTGCCGCCGCGCCCGTGCCCGGCGGCCGGAGCGGCTGCTGGTCGAGGACCTCGAGGTCGACGGCGTCCATGTGCGGATCTTCCGGCCGCCGGGCGAGGACCCAAAACCCGGCATGCTGCATGCCCATGGCGGCGGCTGGACCATGGGCTCCTGCGAGACGCATGACGACCTCGCGGCCGAGATCGCCGACCAGGCGGATGTGGTGAGCGTGCTGTTCGACTACCGCCTGGCGCCCGAGCACCCGCACCCCGCACAGGTCGAGGACATGGCGCGGGTCCTCGACTGGGTGAGGAGCACGGGCCGCGCCATCGGCATCGATCCGCGCCGCATCATCGCCACGGGCGACAGCGCGGGAGGCCAGGTGGCGGCGGGCCTGGCGCTTGCCCTGAAGCAGGAGGGCACGATGCCGCTGCGCGGGCTGGTGCTGATCAACCCTGGCCTCGGCGCCGATCTCGAGACGCCCTCACACCATCGGAACGCCAATGCCCCGGGCCTGAGCCGTGCTGAGATGCTGGACTATCTCACCGCCTTCCTGGGGCCCCGGGATCTGGGCAACTGGAGCGAGCCCACGGCACTCCCCAACCTCGCCACCGACGTCTCGGGCCTGCCGCCGGCCTTCATCACCGTCGCCGGGCATGACCCGCTCCATGATGATGGCGTCACCTTCTTCGCGAAGCTGAAGGCCGCCGGCATTCCCGCCGTGCTGCGGGAGGAGCCGGCGCTGGCCCATTCCTACTGGCGGGCGCGGCACCACAGCCGGGCCGCCATGGCGGGCTTCAAGGCGATCGTCGAGGCGGTGCGCCAGCTCGGCCATGAGGGGCTTCTGCCCGCTCAAGGGTAAGACCCGCCCTCCGCCAGCCAGCGCGCGCATTGGGGTCCCAGCTCCTGAACGGCGCGGCGTTCATAGGCCTCGACCTCCTCCGCCGTCAGGCGGTCGCGCCAGCGGCCGTTGCTGCCCTTGTTGATGAAGGTCTCGGCACCACCCTTCCACAGCACGCCGCCGCGCGGCGCCACCGCCGCGGCATGGGACTTCATGTAGTCGAAGCCGCTGTGCGCCACGGCCAGCGCCAGGGTCTCGGCATCGGCGTCAATGTCCAGGAAGGCCGCGATGCGGCGGATGCCGCCTTCGAGATCGGCCTTGAGATCGTTGAAATGCACCAGCATCACATTGGGAAGGCCGCGCACCGCCCACCAGCCGCGGACATTCTCCCAGAAGGGCCAGATCGGAAAGCCGTTGCCATCGAACCACTGGCGGTAGAATTCATGCGGATCCTCGGGGCCGCGCTCGAGGACGGGGAAGCCCTCCGGCAGGCCGGAATTGTAGAGCTGGAAATACTCGTCCGTGCCGTTGCTGTGATGGTTGTGGAAGCTCCAGGCGGCATCGCGCCCGTCCCGGCCCACATAGATGTAGCGCGCCTCGGGCGAGAACACGAGCGCATCGACGGGAAGATGGGTCTTGAGGAAGCGCCGGTGCTGCTGGGCCGCCACCGCCTGGCGCGCCTCGGGCGGCAGCACGCGGAGATCATACCAGGGCGAGAGGCGGTGAACGTCGATGTCCTCGCGGCCCCTGAAGATCAGCTGCGAGACGATCTGCTGCATCCAGGTCGTGCCGGACTTCGCATAAGTGGCGATCACGATGTCACCCTCGCGGAAGACGAAGTCGTTCCAGGCGCGGGAGTCAAGGTGGTGGGTGAAGATCTCGCGGGTCTTCCGGGGATAGGCTGGCGCGGCCATGCTGAACTCCCACCGAATGGATCGTCATCTCATAGGTAAGGGCTGCCGCCGTCAAGCAGTCCTTTTCCTGAATGAAAGCGGGGGCCCCTTGCGAGGGCCCCCGGGCTGCCGGTGGCAGCGGGCTTCCGGTTCAGAGCACGGTGACCCGTGCGCCAATCTTCACATGACGGTAGAGTTCGCTCACGTCCTCGTTCAGCATCCGGATGCAGCCCGAGGAGGCGGCCTTGCCGATCGAGGAGGGCTCGTTGGTGCCGTGGATGCGGTAGATCGAGGAGCCGAGATAGATGGCGCGCGCACCCAGCGGATTGTCGGGGCCGCCGGCCATGAAGGCGGGCAGGTCCGGGCGGCGCTTCCTCATCGACTGCGGCGGGCGCCAGTCGGGCCACTTGGCCTTGGCGGAGACATCGTGCGAGCCCTTCCACTCGAAGCCGCGCTTGGCGCTGGCGACCCGGTACATCACGGCCTCGCCATTGCCGAGGATGAAGTAGAGGCGGTTGGCCCTGGTGTCGACGATGATGTCGCCCGCTTCCGCCGAGGTCTCATAGGCCACGATCTTGCCGCGCTTGAAACGGGGCGCGGGCACTGCCTCCTCCGTGGCGCTGGCCGAGGCCGGGACGATGATCATGCCGGCGGCGGCGGCGTCCTGCTGGCTGGGCGAGAGCGATCCCGCAAGGGCGGCGGTGGAGAGGAGGCCGATGCCGAGGATGGCGGAGGCGAGGGTGGAGAGGAGCTTGTTCATGGCCGTTGGTCCCTGACTTCTGTTATGTCCGCCAGTCTGGCCGCTTCGCCCTGAACCGTTTCTGAGCTGCGGGTTTATCTGGCGTTCATGTTTGCTTTCGATGACCACCCTTGTAATTGTGCGGGGGGCCGGACTCTGTGCCGGCTGTCACACCGCGCATTTTTTTCTCCGAGGGCTGCATGACCATCACGACGATCAGCGCGTTTCCGCGCAAGGTGAAGGAGATCGAGAACGTCTGGATTCCGCTCTCCGACGGAACGAAGCTCGCCGCGCGCATGTGGCTTCCCGAGGACGCGGAGCAGGACCCCGTGCCGGCCCTGCTCGAATATCTCCCCTACCGCAAGCGCGACGGCACGCATGAGCGCGACGCGCTGACCCACCCCTATTTCGCCGGCCACGGCTATGCCGCGGTGCGCGTCGACATGCGCGGCAACGGCGATTCGGGCGGGCTGATGCAGGACGAATACGCCAAGCAGGAGCAGGATGACGCGCTCGAGGTGATTGAGTGGCTTGCCAAGCAGAAGTGGTGCTCCGGCAAGGTCGGCATGTTCGGCATCTCCTGGGGCGGCTTCAACGCGCTGCAGGTGGCTGCACGGAAGCCTCCGGCACTCAAGGCCATCGTCACCATCTGCTCGACCGATGACCGCTACGAGGACGACGTTCACTACAAGGGCGGCACGGTGCTGAACGAGATGCTGGGCTGGGCCGCCACCATGCTCGCCTATTCCTCGCGCCCGCCCGATCCCAAGATCGTCGGCAACCGCTGGCGCAAGATGTGGATGGAGCGGCTGGAGAACGAGCCCTTCCTGGTCATCCCCTGGCTCGAGCACCCGCACCGCGACGCCTACTGGAAGCACGGCTCGGTGTGCGAGAACTTCGCTGCGATCGAGGCGCCCACCCTCGTGGTGGGCGGCTGGAACGACGCCTATTCCAACGCCGTGTTCCGCCTCATGAAGGGGCTTCGCGTGACGAGGAAGGCGATCATCGGCCCGTGGGCGCACAAGTACCCGCACTTCGCGCTGCCCGAGCCCCGGATCGGCTTCCTGCAGGAGTGCTTGCGGTGGTGGGACCAGTGGCTGAAGAACGCGAACACCGGCGTCTCGCGCGATCCCGACTTCCGCTACTACGTGATGGAGCCGTGGCAGCCGGGGAGCTTCCCGACCCGTGTCGAAGGGCGCTGGCTGGGCGACAGCTTCTGGGGCTTCGGCCATGTCGAAACCAAGAAATGGTGGCTGAACGCCGGCGGCATCGGGCCGACGGCGGGCACGGAAACGCCGCTCACCATCTCCTCGAAGCAGACGACGGGTGCGGATGGTGGTGAATACTGCATCATCTGGCTCGGTCCCGAATTCCCGGGCGACCAGGCGAAGGACGATGCGCAGTCCATCACCTTCGACACGCCCGCCGTCCTGGCGGACATCGACATCGTGGGCCAGCCCGCGGTCGAACTCGAGTTCTCGGCCGACAAGCCCGTGGCCCACATCTGCGTCAGGCTCAATGACGTGTGGCCCACGGGCGAGGTGTCGCGCATCAGCTATCACCTGCAGAACCTCTCGATGCGCGACAGCCGGGAACTGCCCCTGCCGCTCGAGCCCGGCAAGCGCTACAAGATGAAGATCAAGCTCGACGACATCGCCTGGCGGCTGCCCAAGGGCCACAGGCTGCGGGTGGCGATCTCGACCAGCTATTTCCCGATGATGTGGCCCGCACCAGAACCTGTGACTCTCACGGTCTATGCCGGAAAGTCGCAGCTGCACCTGCCGCTCCGCAAGGCGG
>JADCDC010000227.1 GCA_020252385.1 Aestuariivirga sp. | reverse complement strand
GAGCGCGGTTGGTGCCGGAGCTTCAGCCGCTGGGTGACGAAATTGTCGTCACCAAGACCGCCGATTCAGCACTGACCGGCACAAATTTGCGGCTCATCTTGCACAATCTCGGGATCAAGACCGTGATCTGCTGTGGCATTTTCACCGACCAGTGCGTGTCCTCAGCGGTGCGAAGCCTGGCGGACGAAAGCGATGCGGAACTTGAAATCATCAACATGATCTACTTCCATATCTACTGCCATGTCATGACCATGGAGCGGCAGCGCAGCCAGGTTTTCCGTTGCCTATCGCCGGGTCGGCATGGTGCTTGCATCTTCTCGTTGCTCACGGGGATTGGATCGCTCTTTACTCGGATGAAGATTTGGTGCTCAATCCGATGTGGGACTTCCAACAGGAAGATAGCATAAGCAAACAGGGAGTAGACGATGGCCAACTCGACCAAGATTTCCCGCCGAAATTTCATGCAGCAATCGGCCCTCTGGGCGGCTGCCTTCGCCGGCGTGGGCACGCTGGCGCCCGGACGCGCCATGGCGGCGCGCGAGAAGGAACTGAACATCCTGTGCTGGGAGGGCTACAACTCCGCCCAGGTGCTGGACCCGTTCCGCACCGAGAAGGGCGCCACGGTGAAGGCCGAGTCGCTCACCAATGACCCGACCATGATCAACCGGCTCCGCGCCGGCGAAACCAACGTCTGGGACCTGATCAACGTCAACAATCCCTGGGCGCGCGAGGTGATGTTTCCCGAGAAGCTGATCACGCCGCTTGACCGGGCGCGCTTCGAACCGTTCTTCGACAAGATGATGCCGGCCTTCAAGCCTCCCTACAAGTGGGCGATGGACGATTCGGGAACGCAGCTCATCGGCATGGCGCAGCGTTTCGGGCCCTACAGCTTCGTCGTCAACATGGACAAGGTCAGCCGCCAGACGGCGGAGGACCAGGGCTGGAACCTGTGGAACGACCCCGCCGTTGCCGGCAAGTACGGCATTCTGGAGTCGGATGACTGGAACGTCTTCAACATCTGCCTGATCGCGGGCTTCGATCCCTTCAAGGTCCATTCGGACGAGGAAGTGGCGAAGTTCAAGGAGACGGCCGAGCGGGTGTTCAAGGGTGCGAAGGTGGTGGGCGACATCGCCACCATGAACCAGGCGCTGATCTCGGGCGAGATCGACTTCCACATGACGGGCGGCACCTATTCCGCCTCGCCCGCACGCGCCGACGGCAACCCGAACATCCGCGGCATCACGCCGAAGTCGGGACCGATGAACGGCAAGGGCGGCGTCTCGTGGATCGAGATCACCTCGACGGTGAACAATCCGCAGCTCTCGCCGCTGGCCGCCGACTTCCTCGAATTCGTGCAGTCGCCCAAGATGTCCCACACCGTGGCCTTCGCCGAGGGCACCTTCAACCCGGTGGCGCAGATGGGCAACCCGGAGTGCTTCAACCTCTTCACAAAGGAAGAGCTCGACGCCATCCAGTGGGACAGCCTCGAGGAGGAGATGGCGCGCTGCGTCGAGTACGACATCGTGCCCGACTACGCGAAGCTGCTCGACATCATGACCGCCGCCAAGCGCGCAGCCTCCGGCGGCTGAGCCTTCACACATCGCGTGGCCCCTGCGATCCGATCGCAGGGGCCATTGCTTGACAAAAAGAGCTTCTGATCCATGCAAGGCGCTGAGCCCATCCTCTCGCTGAAGGCCGTCCGCAAGATGTTCGGCCCACAGGCGGCCGTCGACTCGATCGACCTCGACATCGCCGAAGGCGAGTTCTTCACCATCGTCGGCCCGTCGGGCTCCGGCAAGACCACCATGCTCCGCATGCTGGCCGGCATGGACACGCCGACGAGCGGCGACATCCTGCTGAACGGCAAGCGCATCAACGACGTGCCGGCCAACAAGCGGCCGACCTGCATGGTGTTCCAGTCGCTCGCGCTGTTCCCTCACCGCACGGTGGGCCAGAACATCGAATTCCCGCTGAAGATCAGGGGCGAGGACCCCGAGAGGCGCAAGGCGCGCGCGCTGCAGCTGATGGACCTCCTGCGCCTGCCGCAGAGCTACTACGCCAAGAACGTGCTGAAGTGCTCGGGCGGCGAGCGCCAGCGCGTGGCCCTGGCCCGCGCACTCGCCTATGACCCGCAGATCCTGTTCTTCGACGAGCCGCTGTCGGCCATCGACTACAAGCTCCGCAAGACGCTCGAGAAGGAACTGAAGGACATCCACCGCGAGACGAAGAAGACCTTCGTCTACATCACCCATTCGCTGGAGGAGGCGATGGTGATGAGCGACCGGATCGGCGTGATGCGGGCGGGCAAGCTCGTGCAGGTGGGCACACCGCAGGAGATCTACTCGACCCCCAACACGCGCTTCGTCTCCGAATTCGTGGGCGACGTGAACGTGATTCCGGTGACGCTGGGGAGCGACGGGCTGCTGCACAGCCCCACGGGCGCCACCTACAAGCCGCCGCGGATTCCGCCGGGCTTCCGAGACGGGCATCTGGTGATACGCCCGGAATACCTCAAGTTCCTTGCCAGCCCTGGCGAGGCGGACAATGCCATCTCCGGCAGCCTCTACAATGAATATGCGCTGGGCTCGCGCATCCAGTACCAGGTGCGGGTGGGCGAGACCGTCTTCGTCGTCGAGAAACTGCGACAGCAGCCCTTCACCGGACAGCTCGACGACACGGTGACGATCGGCTGGGACGCGCAGGACGCGATCCTGGTGACGGACTAGGACCATGTTCAAGCCGATGTCCGCGGGATTCCGCTCCGCCTCGCCCGTGCTGCTCTTCCTGCTCATCGGCTTCGCCGCCCCGCTCCTGGCGGTGATCTGGTTCAGCTTCATGCCGCCGCGGAGCTTCTCCTTCGGCGGCGCGCCGACGTTCGAGAACTACCGCACCATCTTCGAGAGCACGACCTACATCTCCTTCCTGTGGTCGCTGGGCCTTGCCGTGACGACGGTCGTGCTGCTGGCACTGATCTGCTATCCGGTGGCCTATGGGATGGTGCGGGTCTTCGGCAAGTGGGCCATGCTGGTGACGCTGCTGTTCACCATCCCGCTGTTCGTTTCCGAGAACATCAGGCTTTATGGCTGGGTGCTGTTCCTGATCAAGAACGGCGTGCTGCTGGGAACGCTCAAGAGCTGGTTCGGGTTCGAGCTCGAGAGCATGCTGTTCTCGGTTCCCGCCATCATCCTCGGCATGGTCTATGTCTACCTGCCCTTCATGCTGTTCCCCATGACGCTCGGCATCTCCATGGTGCCGAACGAGACGCGCGACGCGGCCTTCGACCTCGGCGCCTCGCGCTGGCAGGTGTTCAAGGAGGTGGAGCTGCCGCTTTCCATGCCGGGCATCGTCATCGGTTTTCTCTTGACCTTCGTGCTGGCGATCGGCGCCATTGCGGAGGCGAAGGTGCTGGGCGGGCAGGCCGTCATCCCCATCACGCAGGACATCGAGATCGCCTTCACCTATTCGCAGAACTGGCCGCTGGGTGCTGCCATAGCGGTGCTGCTGATGCTGATCGTGGGCGTGCTCGTGGTGCTGGCGCTGCGCCGCTTCGACCTCGACAGCTTCCTCGGGCGGAGGTGAGGCGATGCAGACGAAGCACCAGCGGACCCGCCACGCGCTGATCACGGCCTGGACCATCGCCGTGATCGTGTTCCTCTACATCCCCACGGTGTGCATCACGCTCGCCTCGCTCACAGCCAGCCGCTACTTCCAGTTCCCGATCGCGAAGTGGGGCCTCTCCTGGTGGGACAAGACCTTCAGCTCGATCGAGATCAGACAGCTGCTCGCGACATCGATCACGATCGCGCTGTGCGTCACGGTGATTGCGGTGGTGCTGGCCTTCTTCGGTGCGCTGGCTTTCGCGCGCTATGACTGGAAGGGGCGCTCGCTCTACCAGAAGCTCATCCTGCTGCCGATCTTCTTCCCGCAGTCGGTGCTGGGGCTCGCACTGCTCCTGTGGTTCAACACGCTGGGCCTGCCGCTCTCCTGGCAGACGGCGGTGTTCGCGCATCT
>JADCDC010000226.1 GCA_020252385.1 Aestuariivirga sp. | reverse complement strand
GGTCGAGTTCATCTCCCGCTTTGAGGCAGCCGTGGTGCGCGAGGCGCGTCTGCAGAAATGCGAGGGCGTGATCTGCGGTCACATCCACACGCCCGACGACCGCATGATCGACGGCATACACTACTTGAACGATGGCGACTGGGTGGAGAGCTGCACCGCACTCGTCGAGCATGCGGACGGCCGCTTCGAGATCGTGAACTGGAGCTCCGCCTCGCTGCAGCAGGAACTGGACATCATCCATGCGCATACTGATCGCGACCGACGCCTGGTCGCCGCAGGTTAACGGCGTCGTCCGCACGCTCAATGCCGTGATCGCCGAGATCCGGGCGATGGGCCACGTGGTCCACGTGATCACGCCGGAGGGAAGGCCGTCCTGGCCGCTGCCGCTCTATCGGGAGATCTCGCTCACCGGCATGTCGGTCAATGAAGCCCTGGCCGAGATCAGCTCCTTCCGGCCCGACGCCATCCACATCGCCACCGAGGGGCCTCTCGGCTGGACGGTGAGGCGCGCCTGCCTTCGGGCGGGCCTCGCCTTCACCACCGGGTTCCACACGCGCTTTGCCGAATATGCCGCCGCACGCCTGCCGCTTCCCGGCGTCCTCAGCCTCGGCTGGCAGGTGCTGCGGCGCTTCCACGCGCCCTCGCGCGCCGTGATGGTGCCGACCCGCTCGATCGGCGCCGAGCTCGACCGGCGGCGCTTCACCAACGTGAAGATCTGGACGCGCGGCGTGGACCGCAAGCTGTTCCGCGCCTATCCGCGCGATCACCTCGATCTGCCGCGCCCCATCGTGCTCTATGCCGGGCGGCTCGCGGTCGAGAAGGGCATCGACGACTTCATGGCGCTGAAGATCAGGGGCAGCAAGGTGCTGGTGGGCGACGGGCCCGAGCGCGCCCGCCTCGAGAGGCTGGGGCCGGATGCGCATTTCCTCGGCTTCCGCCATGGCGAAGACTATGCCCGGACCCTTGCGGCCGCGGACGTCATGGTGTTTCCGAGCCTCACCGACACCTTCGGCCTCGTCATGCTGGAGGCGATGGCCTGCGGAACGCCCGTTGCCGCCTATGATGCGCCAAGCCCGCTCGACGTGGTCGAGGACGGCGTCACCGGCTGCCTCGCGCACAGGCTGGAGGACGCGGTCGAACGCGCCCTGACGCTGGACCGCCAGGGCGTGCAGGACGGATCCATGAAGTTCAGCTGGAAGACATGCGCGGACATGTTCACCTCGTGGCTCGTTCCCTGCGGGCCCATCCCGCCACAGCAGGGGGCACAGAGCGTCTTCGAGGGCCTGTCCGCCTCGCGATGATCACCACCTCCTTCCACACAAGGGCGCAGCACATCTCACGAGCATTCTTGCCTACGCCTGCCTCGCCTTCGCCGCCGGCGCACTGGTCTTCCAGACCGGAACCTGTGCCCTGGCGATCCATCGCTGCCGTGCCGGTGTGCGCCACGCGCCACCGCGGAGCCGGCCCGGCATCACCATCGTGCGCCCTGTGTGCGGGCTCGAGAGCTATTCGCAGGAGACGCTCGAGTCGACCTTTCACATCGCCTATCCGAGCTATGAGATCCTGTTCTGCGTGGCGGATGCCGGTGACGCGATCCTGCCCCTGGTGCGGGCCCTCATCGCCGATCATCCAAACCACCAGGCGAAGATCCTGATCGGCGAGGAGGCGATCGGCGACAACCCGAAGCTCAACAACATGGCGAAGGGCTTCCGGCAGGCAAGCTTCGGCCATGTCGTGTTCGTCGACAGCAATGTGCTCACACCGCCGGACTATCTCGACCAGCTGATGGCCGGGCTCGAGACAGGTGCGGGCATGGTCTCCGCCCCGCCGGTGGGCCTCGCACCCTCTGGCTTCTGGGCGGAGCTCGAATGCGCCTTCCTCAACGCCTACCAGGCGCGCATGCAGTATGCGATCGATACGATGGGCTGCGGCTTCGCGCAGGGCAAGACGCTGTTCTTCAGGCGTTCGGACCTCGATCATGGCGGGCTCGAACAGCTCGCCTCCGAGCCTGCGGAGGATGCCGCGGCGACCAAGATGATGCAGGCGCGTGGCGCGCGCGTGCGGCTCGCCGGGCCATTCGCACAGCTCCTCGGTCCGCGCACGCCCCTTCAGGTGTGGAAGCGCCAGGTGCGTTGGGCAAGGCTGCGGCGCGCCAGCTTCCCGCATTTCTTCGCGCCCGAGGTGCTGGCCGGCCTGCTGCCGCCGCTCCTCGCCCTCGGTTTCGGGCTCCATGACCTGGGCCTGCTGTCGCCCGCCGCCATGGCAGGTTTCGCCATTCTCTGGTACGCGCCCGAACTCCTGCTGCAGCGGATGGCGCGCTGGCCCCGCTCCATGACGGCGCTGCTGCTCAGGGACGTGATGCTGCCCCTGGTCTTCGCCGCGGGCGTCGCCGGGCGGAGCTTCGAATGGCATGGGCGGCAGATGAGCATTGCGCGGGCCTCGGCCCCTGGCCAGCAGGCAGAGACACGACGCCTTGCGAGATTGCGCAGCAAGCTCAGGCGGCTGCGGCCCGCAAGCCGCGGGCCATCGCTCTAGTCTTTGTCAGGCCCGTTTTCGGCGAGACTTGGCGAAGGTGTCGAAGGCGACGGCCAGCACGATGATGACGCCGATGATGATCTGCTGAATGTAGGAATTGACGTTCATCAGCACGAGGCCGTTCAGCAGCACGCCGATCAGCAGCGTGCCGA
The DNA here is from genome assembly GCA_020252385.1 of Aestuariivirga sp. Taxonomy (GTDB): domain Bacteria; phylum Pseudomonadota; class Alphaproteobacteria; order Rhizobiales; family Aestuariivirgaceae; genus Aestuariivirga. Next base: position 871 of record JADCDC010000226.1, on the reverse strand, counting down.
TGACCGTGCCGAAGATCGAGCCCGAGCCGCCGAACAGGCTGGTGCCGCCGATGACGACCGAGGCGATGACAGTGAGTTCATAGCCCGTTCCCGCCACGGCCTCGGCGGAGTTGAGGCGGGCCGAGAGGACGAAGGCTCCGAGCCCGGCGAAGAAGCCCATGATGACGTAGACGCTGGCGATCACGAAATTGACGTTGACACCGGCAAGGCGAGCGGCTTCCGGGTTCCCGCCCACCGCATAGACCTGCCGGCCGTAGCGCGTGTAGCTCAGCACCACATGGGCGATGACAGCGGCGACGAGGAAAATGATGACCGGCACCGGCACCGACAGGATGCGGCCCTGGCCCCACCAGGTGTAATCCGGCTGGAAACCGGAGATCGGGCCGCCTGAGGCGAAGAGCAGGGCCGCGCCGCGGAACACCGACATGCCGCCCAGCGTCACCACGAAGGCTGGCACCTTGAGCTTGGTGATCGCCACCCCTTGCAGCAATCCGCCGAGCAGGCCCACCACGATCGCCGCCAGCGCCGCGAGCTGCCAGCCATAGCCGATCGTCTCGTCGCCCACGGTGAAGCGATCCTCCATGCCGCCCTTGGCGACGGCCGCCGCGACCAGACCGGCGAAAGCGAGGAGCGAGCCGATCGACAGGTCGATGCCGGCGGTGAGGATCACGAAGGTCATGCCGATGGCGAGGAGCCCGGTGATCGAGACCTGGCGCATCACGTTGAACAGGTTGACCGACGACAGGAAGCGCGGCTCCATGATGGAGAAGACCAGCATGAGCAGCAGCAGGAAGATCAGCGGCGCGAAACGCGCCAGAAAGGTGAAGCCGTCGAAGCCGCTGCCGGCCGGTTTCGCCACGCGATCGTTCAT
>JADCDC010000225.1 GCA_020252385.1 Aestuariivirga sp. | reverse complement strand
TCGACCAGGAGATGGCGGCCCTGGCGCTGACCGCCTTCGTGGTGGGCAACACGGTCCTGCAGTTCCCGATCGGCTGGTGCGCCGATCACTTTCCCAAGCGCGCCGTGATGGCGGCCTGCGCGGTGCTGGCCGGCGCCTCGTCCTTCCTCGTGCCCTTCGTGTTCGGGACGTGGATGCTGTGGCCGGTGCTCACCATCATGGGCGCCACGGCGGCAGGCATCTACACCGTGGCGCTGGCAGAACTGGGCGAGCGCTTCTCGGGCCATGAGCTTGTCACCGGCACGGCCTCCTTCTCCACCATGTGGGGCTTCGGGGCGCTGGCAGGGTCTCTGACGGCCGGCTGGTCCATTGCGGCCTTCGGCCCCGATGGCCTACCCTTCTCCATGGCGGCGGTGTTCCTCGTCTTCATCCTGTCGATCGCCGCCGGAACAGGATCGGCCCGCCGGGCATCACGATGACACAGAGACACATCAGCTATTTCGCGGGCGTGCTGCTGGTGGCGGCAGGTGCGGCGTGCTGGAGCCTCGGCGGAGCGCTCGTCCGCCTCACCGACGGAATCGATGTCTGGCAGATCATCTTCTACCGCTCGCTCACGGTGCTGGTCTGCATGGGGCTCTGGCTCGGCTTCAGGTTCCGCGGCACGCTCGTCCGCCGCATGGCGGAGGCGGGCGTCAACGCCGTGATCGCGGGGATCGCGGTCGGAACGGCAGGCCTCACCTTCGTCGCCTCGCTGTTCTACACGACGGTGGCGGAGGCGATCTTCATGGTCGGCGTCGGCCCCTTCCTCTCCGCCCTCCTCGGCTACTGGATCCTCAGGGAGCGCATCCCGCCCGTCACCTGGATCGCCATGACGGTGGCGCTCGCCGGCATGGCCGTGATCTTCTATGGCAACCGCGGCGGGGGCGCGGTCACGGGAACGCTGCTGGCGCTCTACTCCGCCTTCTGCTTCTCATGCTATGCCGTGCTGCTGCGCTGGGGCCAGAGGACGGAAATGTCCGTGGCGCTGATCTGGAATGCCATCTACCTCATCCTGGTGAGCGGCCTCGTGCTGCTGCTGCCGACGGGTCTCAGCTCAGCCTCGGGCCTTTCCGCCTTCGCCATCGGCTGGTGGAACGCGGGTGCGGTGTTCCTGATGGGTGCGGTGCAGCTGACGCTGGGCCTCATGCTGTTCACCATCGGCTCGCGCAGCGTGCCCGCCGCCCAGCTGACGCTGATCGCGCTGGTGGAGCCGGTGCTGTCCCCCCTCTGGGCCTGGTTCGTGAGCAGCGAACTGCCGCCCGTCTGGACTTTCATCGGCGGCGCGGTGATTGTGGGGGCCATCGCAATTCAGGCCCTGTTCAGCGCCACCCGGGAAGACCGCCATGCCAGACGCCAAACCGAACGCCAGCGCCGCGGCGAGCCAGCTCTCGACCATCCGTGATTTCCTGCGCTGGGCGCTTTCGGAGTTTCGCCGCGCGCGGATCGTCCACGGCCATGGCACCACCTCGGCCACCGACGAGGCCGCCTTCCTGATCCTCGAGACGCTGAAGCTCCCGGTCGATGACATCAACCCGTGGCTCGACGCGAAGCTCCTCGATCATGAGCGCGATACCGTGGCCAACATCATCCGTGCCCGGATCGAGACACGCATGCCGGCACCCTATTTGTTGCGCCGCGCCTATATCCACGGCGTGCCCTTCTATGTGGACGAGCGGGTGATCGTGCCGCGCTCCTACATCGGCGAACTCATGTTCTCCGGCATCTTCGGCGGCGACGAGGCGCCGCTGATCGAGGACGTGACCCATGTGACGAGTGTCCTCGACCTGTGCACGGGCTCGGGCTGCCTTGCCATCCTGGCGGCCGGGATCTTCCCCGAGGCCGAGATCGACGCCGCCGACCTTTCGGCCGGCGCGCTGGAGGTGGCGCGCATCAATGTTGCGGAGCACGAGGTCGCGGACCGCGTGAACCTGCGCCAGGGTGACCTGTTCGAGGCGGTGGACGGGGCCACCTACGACCTCATCATCTGCAATCCGCCCTATGTGGCGGCGGGCGAGGTCCACGCCTTCCCGCCCGAATACGGGCATGAGCCGGTCATGGCGCATATCGGCGGCGAGGATGGGCTGGACCTGGTGCGCCGCATTCTGGCCGAAGCCGCCGATCACCTGAACCCAGGCGGCGGGTTGATCTGCGAGATCGGCACCGGGCGCGAGCGCCTGGTGGCGGACTATCCGCATCTCGACTTCCTGTGGCTCGATACCGAGGAGTCACAGGGCGAGGTGTTCTGGATCACCCGCGAGCAGCTGCTCGAGGCCGAGGCGTGAAACCTACTTCCGGAGCCCCGTGGCAGTGACGAGATTGTCGTACATCGCCCGCGTCATGCGCGCCATGTCCGGCATGAGGGGGAAGGACTGCGCGAGGAGCTTCGGGTAGGCGCCGGCCCCCATGTGCTTCTCGAGGCTCGCGACATAGTTCGGAATGCTGGCCCAGCCGGCCACCGTCTGCGGCGTGAACTCGCAATGGAACTGCGTGCTCATGGCGTGGTCGCCCACCGCCAGCGCCTGCACCGGGGTGATGGGCGATGACGCCAGCACGCGCGCCCCCTCCGGCGCCCGCTTCACCTCCGCCATGTGCCACTGCATCACCTTGTGCGCGGGCGCGAGCCCCTGCATCAGGCGATGCGAGCGGGCCTCCTCGGTCAGCGTCACGTCGAAGACGCCGACTTCGGCCTTTTCCGCCGGGGCCACCTCGCCACCCAGCGCCGAGGCCAGCAGCTGGTGGCCGAGGCAGACGCCGAAATAGGGCCGGGCGCGTTCAACAACCCATTCGCGGATCGCCTGCTTCTCCGCCACGAGCCAGGGGTGCTCGTCCTCCTGCCAGGTGTCCTGCGCGCCGCCGAGCACGAACAGGAAATCATAGGGCGCCAGGTCAGGAATGGCCTCGCCGTCGAACAGACGGACGGGCTCCGGGATGATGTGGTCCTCGGCGAAATAGTCGAGGAACCGGCCCGGGTGGTCATGGTTCATGTGCTGGAAAACGAGAGCGCGCTTCATGCCGTCTTCTCTAGACCATGAGGCGCAGGGCCGGAACAGTTTCTCGTCAGGGCGCGGAAGTGAAAGCCCTACGCATTCCCACCATTGCGAGGTAGGAGCAATGACGGGCCCGCGGCTGCTGGCCCGCCTGCCGGAGGCCGGCTCAGACGATCTGGAGATCGACGGCCTGGGGCCCGCGGCCCTTCTTGTCCGGCTGGATCTCGAAGCTGATCTTCATGTTCTCCGAGAGTTCGGGAATGCCCGAGCGCTGCACGGCCGTGATGTGCACGAACACATCCTTGCCGCCGCCTTCGGGCGAAATGAACCCGTAACCCTTGGCCTGGTTGAAAAACTTCACAGTGCCATTCTGGCGCATGAGAAGGACGTCCCTCATTCCATTACACGTTGCGTCCGGACGAGCACCGCTGGTGGAGGGCGGCAGCAAAACTGGCTCAGCGGCGTCCCGGCGGACAGTCACTTCCCGTGGCAGGAGGAGGTCTTGACCCGTTTGACAGCACAGCCGAAGTCCGGACCTTGCCGCCCGGACAAGTTTATTATGCTTTACCCATGCGTGCAGGGCAAGAGGGGTCTTCACCTGGTACAAGGCTTGATTTGGACGGGCTCCCCGGCAATACTGGAATCATGGTTAGGATGGGACGGATGAAGGCGGCAGTGGCGGTTCTGGGCCTGGCGGCGGCGTCTCTGCTCTTGGTGGGCGGGGCCGAGGCGAAGCCCACCCAGACCACGAAATACACCTATTACGCGATTGCCGGCGACACGGCCGTGGAGATCTACAACTCCATGATGAAGAAGGGCCCCAAGGTCAACGGGGCCAAGGCCTATGCCACCACCTCGGCCACCACCACCCAGGACGGCAAGCTGCTGCAGGGCGCCTCCTGCCGGGTCGAGGACTACCGTCTGAGGCTCGACTTCGTCATCAAGCTTCCGAAGATCAAGAACGAGAAGGTCCTGCCGGCGGCCGACCGCAAGCGCTGGCAGCAGTTCTCGAGCTTCCTCAAGACGCATGAGGAAACCCACCGCAAGATCTGGCTCGATTGCGCCGCTGACCTCGAACGGCAGGTGAAGTCGATCAAGGCCAAGTCCTGCAGCGAGGCCGACCGCAAGGCAACCCAGCTGTGGGACAAGATCAGGGCCGCCTGCAACCGCAAGCACATCGCCTTCGATGCCGCCGAGCAGACGAAGCTGATGAAGCATCCCTTCGTGCAGATGGTGTACAAGAGTTCCACCGCCGTCCATGGCGCGAGCGCCGAGTAGCGCGTTAGGCGATCAGCCCTTCAGCACCCGCCCCGCCACCGCACCGAGCTTCTTCACCAGTGCCGGATCGCGTCTGTCGGGCGCCGTCATGATGGCGAAGTCCAGCGCGCGGTCGGAGCCCGCCGGGCAGGCGGGGTGCTGACGCGGGAACTCCCGGGCGATGCGCTGGACAAGATTGCGGGCGTTGCCCGAGTTGGCCTTCAGCACCTCGATCACCTT